>VRUN01000009.1 GCA_019456075.1 Candidatus Methylomirabilota bacterium | reverse complement strand
AGAGCACCGGACGGGCCGTGGGTGTCTGTATTATCGGCTGGATCATTCAGGGGTTCATCCTGGCGCTGCTCATCAGGACGTGAGGGGAGACGCGGCCGTCGCCTTGACAGGGTCGGAGGCCCGTGGTAGAAGGAAGGCGGAGAACGGTCATGCCCATTCCCGCCGGAGAATATCAGCGCCTAAGAGACGAGGAACGACGCCGGGCTCTCGCCCACCAGCACATTCGCCGTGAGCGCTGGAGACGGCGGCTCCCGTGGCTACTTCTGGGCGTTGCCACCCTCCTGACCCTGGCCCTCTTGGGGCCCTCGTTGCTATCCCTCCTCCAGGCCTTAGGGATCGGCTGAAAGGACCCTGCCCCTTTTGTTGATCACCGACCCCCAACAGATCTTCGCATCCATCTTCCTATCTCTGTTCTCACGGATCCGAGGTCCCTTCAGGGTAAACGTTTTGACGTCCATGATCTGGTCTGCAAGAAATCAGAGCACGTGTCGGCGGGGTGGTATCGCCCCCGATGGAAACACAGGACGCAGATCTCGTCGGAAAGGGAGGGGAACGCAATGACGGAAATATCTATGGAGACGCTCACGCCGTTTCTGGTCAACACGGGGGCAGCCGCGCTCCGCATAGGATTAATCCTGATTGCGGGCTATGTCGGCGCCCGCCTTCTCCGGCTTGGCCTAGGTCGTCTCGAGTCGGCGCTCATTATGGCGGGAGAGAGGACCGAGGCTGTTCCCGGGGCAGCGAAAAAACGGGTATCGACATTGGTAGGCATGCTCCGCACGATCGCGCTCGTCGGCCTGTGGGCGGTGGTTGTGATCATTACGCTGGAGCAAATCGGATTGAACGTCACCCCGATCCTGGCCGGTGCCGGGATTATGGGGCTGGCTGTAGGCTTTGGCGCGCAGAACCTCGTCCGCGACCTGATCAGCTGATTCTTCCTGGTGCTGGAAGACCAGGTGCGGGTCGGCGATGTCGCTATCGTCAACGGGACAGGGGGGCTCGTCGAGGTGATCACCTTCCGAACCATCGTGCTTCGGGACCTTTCGGGGATTGTCCACATCTTTCCTAACGGCACGATCAATACGCTGTCCAACATGACAAAGGTGTGGTCGGGTTATGTCATGGATGTGGGCGTGGCGTACAAGGAGGACACCGACCACGTTGTCGAGGTCATGCGGCGCGTGGGCGATGAGCTGCGACAGGATCCTACCCTAGGCCCGATGATCCTGGAACCCATTGAGATTTTCGGGGTGGATGAATTCGCGGATTCCGCAGTGATTATAAAGGCTCGGCTCAAGACGCTTCCGATTCAACAGTGGGGCGTGGGGCGGGAGTATCGCCGCCGACTGAAGAAGGCCTTTGACGCCGAGGGGATCGAGATTCCCTTCCCTCATCGCTCGATCTATGTGGGGGAGGCCACCAAACCGTTCCAGGTGCAGTTGAAGGAAGCGGCGGCCACATCGGGCACGGCCGAATAAGGAAGCGGCGTTATCATTCGAGTCGGTCGTGGTGAAGGAATTACTCGGTCCGGGACATTATGTCCTGGAGGAGACGGTCCAGCCCGTAGGTTTTGATCTTCCGATACAGGGTGCGCTGAGAGATCCCCAGGAGGCGGGCGGCTGCGGCCTTGTTTCCCTTCACCTCGCGCAGAGTGGCCAGCAGGGCTTGGCGCTCCATCACCTCCAGCGAGGTCCCCACGGCAAAGGTGATGGACCGTTCGGGGGTCAGGTGTCGGAGACTCCCGGGAAGATGCTCGGGCCCAATGGCCTCGCCCCGGGTCAACACCACGGCCCGTTCGATGCAGTTTTCCAGTTCCCGGACATTGCCCGGCCACTCATAGTCGAGAAGCACCGCCAGCGCCTCCGGAGAGATCTCGCGGAGCTCTTTCTTCTTCAGCCGCTTCCTGTACCGTTCAAGGAAGTGCTCGGCCAGGGGCGGAATGTCCTCACGGCGCTCCCTCAGATCGGGCAGGTGGATGCCGATGACGTTGAGCCGGTAGTAGAGGTCCGGCCGGAAACGCCCCGCCGCCATCGCCTGGGCCAGGTCCTGGTTGGTGGCAGCGATGATCCGAACATCCACCCTGAGCGGCTGTTCCACACCCACCGGCTTGATCTCTCCCTCTTGGGTCGCGCGTAAGAGTCTGACCTGCATGCCGGCGCTGGTTTCGCTGATCTCGTCTAGGAAAAGGGTTCCGCAATCTGCCTCCCTGAAGAGACCACGTTTGTTGGCGGTGGCGCCGGTGAAGGCGCCCTTGATGTGCCCAAACAGCTCGCTCTCGAGGAGGGTCTCGGTCAATCCCCCGCAGTTGACCGCCAAGAAGGGGCGCTCCTTTCGGGGACTGTGGAAATGGAGCGCTCGAGCGATGAGCTCCTTGCCGGTCCCGGTATTCCCCTGGATGAGCACTGTGGCATCGCTCCCCTCGAGGTCCTCGATGAGTCGGAAGATCTCCTGCATGTGGGGGCTCTTGCCAAGAATGTTGTCAAACTGGTGCCGCTCCTCGAGCTGGCGCCGCAGATAGAGGTTCTCTTGGCGCAGCTGCTGCTCATCGATCGCCCGGCCCACGAGATGCAGGACCCGCTCGCTTGTGATTGGCTTGGTGAGATAGGCGTAGGCTCCCATCTTGATGGCTTCAACGGCGGAGTCGATCGAGGCGTACGCGGAAGTGATGATCACCGACAGGCTGGGAAAGCTGCTGTGGATCGCCTTCAGAAATGCCAGGCCGTCCATGACCGGCATCCGGAGATCCGTGATGACGAGGTCAACGGGGAGTGCATGGACGATGGCAAGCCCCTCCTTACCGCTGCCTGCGGTGAGCACCTGATAGCCGTGGGCCTGAAGGATTGTCTTGAGCACCTCCAGGGAAGCGGGGTCATCGTCCACTCCGAGGATCTTGATCTTCCGGGGATCGACCTTCATCCTAGACTCCTAGTGCTGCGCCGAGCGTTCAGAGTAGGGGTGCAAAGATCGGACCAAACCCGAATCTCCGCGTCAATAGGCCATTTGCTCGCTCTCACACGGGTGCCGATTGGCCCAGAATATTGACCCGGGGGGCTCGGAAGAGGAGCAGCCCTCGGGTGACGATTAGACCTTTGGGGTCAGGATGTAGTCAGCCAGGCCGAAAGAGTTATGGAGGCTACCAGTGGAGGGTGACGGGAAGCTATCGGCCCAGGAGGCGGGTCATATTCCCGCCGAGCATCTGGGCAACGTGAGGTGAAGGGACTTGCAGCGTTTGGAGGACCCCGATCTGTGCATCGAAGACATCCTTCCGCCAGCCGCGGGGGAAGAAACTTGAATCAGTTCCAAAGAGGATCCGCTCTGGCCCCAAGACTTGCAGGGTCTTGACAAAGAGGGCGCTGAGGTCGAGGGGGTACGGCATGAATCGCACCCAGTCGTTGGAACTCGACGTGTCGGTGTAGATGTTCGCGCACTGATCGGCGATGAGCAGGAGCTCGCGGAAGTAGCCACACCCAAAATGTGGGATGACGAAGGGGAGGTTGGGGAAGGCCTTGGCCACGCCGTGGAGGTCCACTGGATTGGCGAAGCGCATTTCAAAGCGGCTGGGAAGGCCAAGCGTGTCCCGGATCCCGATTTTCAGGTGGCCGCAGTGGACAAAGACGATGCCGCCATGCGCGGCGACTGTTTCATAGATGGGGTGCAGGCGGGGGTCCCAAACGTGGAAGCGGTGCATGGCCGGGAAGAGGGTCACGCCTTTGACCCCCAGGTCGGCGAACGCCCGCTTGACCCGACCTGCTGCCCCTTCCGCCGTGGGATTCACCATGAAGTAGGTGATGATGCGTTCGGGGTAAGCCTGGGCCGCCGCCGCGACCGACTCCTCGTCGCCCGGAACACTCGCGATCAACACCATCCGGCTAATCCCGTGCCGGTCCATCTCGGCCACCCAGCGCTTGCCGAGGCGGACCGGGTCGGCCTCGGGAAACTCCCAGGGGAGGCGCTTTTGCAGGGCCGGGTAGATGTCCGCCTCCGATGGAGCCTCGGGCAGCTCGGCTGCCAGCGTGGCGAAGAAGCGGTGTGAAAAGAAGTGGGCATGTACATCAATGACCGGGATCTCGCCGAACGGGGTCTGCATCACATCCTCCACGCCGAGGCACTTCTCATCCAAACGCCGGCCCGTATTATACGGTTCGCCCTGCCCCGTAGCAACACACTTCGGACCTTTCAGGAACCCGCAGGCTTTCCGTGAAAGGCGTTGTCCCCTCCGGCCCTCTTGGATATGATGAACGCCTCCTTGGGGAGACTTCGATGAAAGAGACGGACATTAACGCGATCATTCGCGCCCTGAAGCGAGAAGTGGGTCGATGGAATCTGACCGCCGTGGGACAAGTGGCTGAGGATTTCCAGGACCCCTTTCGCATCCTTGTCTCGTGTCTCCTGAGTCTCCGCACCAAGGATAAGGTGACCGCTGTCGCGTCCGCGCGCCTCTTCCGCCGCGCCGACACTCCGGCAAAGATGCTCCAGCTCCGCGAGGGAACGATCGCGCGGCTCATTTATCCGGTGGGCTTTTACCGAACCAAAGCCAAGGTGATCCGGGGGGTCTGCCGAACTCTGATCGATCAGTACGGGGGCCAGGTTCCAGACAGTCTCGATGAGCTCTTGAAGCTGAAGGGAGTCGGCCGGAAGACGGCCAATTTAGTGGTCTCTACCGGCTATGGCAAGCCGGGGATCTGCGTGGACACCCATGTCCATCGGATTTCAAACCGTTGGGGGTACGTGAAGACCCGAACGCCGGAAGAGACGGAACAGGCTTTGCGACGCAAGCTCCCCCGGCGGCACTGGATCGTCTTTAATGACCTGCTCGTGAGCTTCGGCCAAAACATCTGCAAGCCGATTTCCCCCCTCTGTAGCCGCTGCCCCGTAGAGCGGCACTGCGCCAGAGTGGGAGTCACGAGGAGTCGATGAGAAGAACGCGTTCAGGGTTCAAGGTTCATGGTTCAGTCCGTCAGGGTTGGCGGAGACTTTGGATACCTCTTGTTCCCTTCCTGATTGCCGCCTCCGCACCGCAAGAGACGATTACGGCGGCCGCTCTGCTCGAGCAGATCCGGGTTCTGGCATCGCCGGCTATGACCGGCCGGGGGGTGGGGACCCCGGGGATTGAGCGGGCAGCGGATCACATTACCCGGGAATTTCAACGGGTGGGGCTCAAACCGGGCGGGACGCAAGGATACCGGCAGTCCTTCGCCGTGATCACCGGGGTGAAGGTCGGGCCAAAGACCCGGTTGCGTGTGGTGCGAGAGGGATCTGACCAGAAAGGATCAGAGACCATCCCCGACAACCTTTTTACCCCCTTTGGTTTCTCCGAGGATGGGGTGGTGGAAGGAGAAATCGTCTTTGCGGGGTACGGGATCACTGCACCCGAGCTGAACTACGATGACTATGCCGGGATCGATGTGACGGGCAAGATCGTCCTTATCATGACCCATGAGCCGCGAGAGAAGGACGAAAAGAGCTCCTTTCGAGATCCCAACGCCTATCGGTACACCGAGGTCCGCTACAAGGCGATCAATGCTCGGGAACACGGGGCCGGGGCCATAATTGTTGTGGAAGATCCGTTAGGGCACCAGGGGGAGCGGGAAGAACTCTTTGCCATCCGAGGGGTGGCGGGCGGAAGCCGGGCTGGCATCGTTGCGATTAACGCCAGGCGGCGTGTGGCCGAGCAACTCCTCAAGGGCACCGGGAAAACCTTGATTCAGTTACAGCAGGACATCGATCAGACCGTGACACCCCAAACTGTCCTCATCCCAACGGTCCGTCTGGCGATCCGGGTGGAGCTCATTGAAGAGCGGGGAACAACTGTCAACATCATTGGGGTCCTTCCGGGGTCAGATCCGGTCTTAGGAGGAACCGCCATCGTCGTCGGGGCACATTACGATCACCTGGGGCTCGGGGGGGAGTACTCCCTGGCCCCCTCTCGATATGGGGAGATTCACCCCGGCGCCGATGACAATGCGTCGGGAACGGCGGGCCTGATCCTGCTCGCCAGGGCCTTTGCGAGGCGCGGTGGGGCGAAGCGAACCTTGATCTTTGCCGCCTTTTCTGCCGAGGAGCTAGGAATCGTTGGCTCCTCCCACTACGAGGAATCGCCCCCGATCCAGTTGCAAAGGACCGTGGCGATGATCAACCTCGACATGATTGGCCGCCTCACAAATCGCACACTGTATATTTTCGGGGTCAAAACGGGGAAGGAGTTTGCCGACCTGATCGAGGAGGTCAATCGGTACCTCGATCTCACCCTCAAGCTCGGCGGGGACGGATACGGTCCTTCGGATCACACCAGTTTCTACTCCCGAAAGGTTCCGGTCCTCTTTTTCTTCACCGGGCCCCACACCGACTACCATCGGCCTTCGGACACCATCGACAAAATCAATGGGAAGGGACTCGCGGATGTGACCCGGCTGGTGTATCAGGTCATCGACCGTTTGGCCAATCGGCCCGAACCGGTCACCTACGTTGAGGTCAAGGAGCCCCGTCGTGCGGGGGGCGGGCGCGGCTATGGGGCTTACTTTGGCTCGATCCCCGATTTCGGATCTCCGGACGAGGAGGGGGTCCGACTGAGTGGGGTCCGTCCGGGAAGCCCGGCAGAAAGGGCCGGCTTGCGCGGTGGGGATATCCTCGTGGAAATGGGAGGGGTTCGCATCAAGAATCTTCACGACCTGGTGTTTGTCCTGCGATCGAAGCGGGCCGGGGATAAGGTCGAGGTCGTGTTTCTGCGCAACGGTCAGGCGGTGCGCGGCACCACCACGTTGGAACGCCGCCGCTGACCTTCCTTGACAGACCATCCTTCCCCCGGGTATGTTGATCCCGCGTCTGGCGGAAAAGGGTCGTGTTCGGACCGCGGGGGGGGATTAACGGTCTTCCGTTCAAAGGTGCACGATGAAGCGAATCATCAAGCCAGAGATGGTCTGTCTCCTCGTGATCGCAATTTTTATCCCTAATCTCTTTGGTGAAATCCTTGCTCAAGGCAATAGATGGAGGAGGCAGAACGATCGAGGGAATAGGTACGAGGGACGGATTGAGATTCCGGTGGGTAGACCCGACCTCGAACTGTTATCGTTTGTTGGATTTAGTGAACCCTTCAAACAAGACGTGACATTAAAAGTCCGGTTCTTCCTCCCAGGCCACTCGGGGGACATCTTCGTCCAAGGGCGAGAGCTTCGGGAACAAAAGCAGTATTGGATGGAGTCAAAACCGGCGAGGTGGGAGACCGGGGCATGGAATGAATTCGGGCCTTGGCCGACGCGCGATGTTCTCAGCAGGGAGGGAGTCTGTTCGTGGAACCTTGGCGTCGTTATCAGGCCCCGCAAGCAGATTCTCAACGGGGGCGAGATCGTCCCGGCCTTCGTCTATCATTCAACGTTACCGCAGTCTGTCAGGAAGTATACGATCTATCTGCGGCCAAATGCGACGCTGAAAAAGGTGACATGTTCACTCTCTCGAATTGTCAATAATCAGAGTGTTGAGCTAAAGACTTGGCCTGTCGTTGGGGAAAAAGTAGCGGGTGAACCTTTTCCTGTTGAATTCGAGGTGCGAGGTATTCCGGAAGGACCGATGTGGCTGCACATCGAAGGGACGTTCAAAAATCGCACTGGCGGACCCATTCGAGAATACCGGTTCTATCACAAGCCGGAAATTCACAAACCTTGAGTCCCCGAGGGGGGCGGAGGGGGAAGAGGGGTGGCCGAGGTCCAAGGCGCAGAGGGCCATCAGGCGTCGCCGAAGGCTCAGCCTGATGCAAAGCGACAGCAACTTCGGAACGTCCGTCTTCTCTTAATCCTGCCCTTTGCTGCGACAGCTGTCCTCTTGGCCCCATTGGGTATCCTGCGGAAGAGTGCCGAGGTTGACATCACCCTGAAGGTCAGTCGAGTGTCGTTCAAGATGGGGGAGCAGGGCAGCGGGCTGTTCCGCGGTCTCACCACATCCGCTTTGAGCCTGGTGAGTTATCAGGAGGTAAACCTTGGCCTCGGCATTCTTGAAAACGCCACAACCATTGATCCAAAGTCTAGTACCCCAAGCACCTGGCGGCAAATAGGAAAACGGGGGGAAACTCGCATCGTCTCCAAGGACCATTTTTCTAGCGTCACTTTACAGGATGTCTCGATAAATCACTTGGCCATTCCTCCTGGCTCCGTCGCAACCCTGTCATGGCTCGAAAGTGAGCCAAACTTCCTCAAGCTTCGCGTTGATGGCGAGGGGACTGCTGGCACGATTGTGGCGGGCAGACAGCTGCTCCTCTCGTGCAGTGCCTGCGCAGCCAGCGGTGTTTCATCCGATGGTGACTTCGGATCCAAATTCTTACGCTTTGCAACTGACCGGAGGCATGTGGTGAGCTTTCGGGGTCGACCGGAGGGAATAACCGTGGCCTTCGAACTCCGTCCGGGCATGAAACTTGTCGAACAAAATGTGTCTGTTGATGGGGATGTGGATTTCACGCAGTTAGAGGGAAGGCACAGAGTATCTACGGTGATCAGCGGAGAAGGAAAAATTACGTTTGAAGAACTGGGGAGCAAAGAAGTGAAGATCGCCGCGGGGGACTTCTTGGTCGTGAAGGATGTGAAAGATTTCTTTTTGAAGACGCTGCAGGTTGAGGATGGAATCTCCATTGTCCTTCACGGCCGTGCCGGGAGAGTGCACTCGGGTCCGCCAGGGTTCGTGAAGGACCGCCTGCCCACTATCCTCGAATTCCTGTATGCGAGTGAGACATGGGCACAGTGGGCGCTCTACCTGAACGCCGTGATTTTGATCGGCACAACGTCTCTGGCGATTCTCAAGCGGCTGAAGATTCTGCGCGAGGGGGAGTAGGAGTTGGCATGAAAAGAGGGGCGAAGGTCATTCTCGCGGTGTTGGCCATAGGATTCGTACGCCTGGCCTTATGCGCGCCTCCCACGGTCGAGGCCAAGAAGACTGTTGTTCTCAACCCTGGTCCATACATGAATCCTTCAACCCTTGTGGTCCAGAAAGGCGAGGAGGTGATCTGGCAAAACCGGACAGGGTTCTTGGCGCGCATTTATTTTAGGGGAGAGGAGGGGGCGCCGAGGATGCTGGACGACGTGACAAGCTCCGCCACCGGCCGGTTTGACAAGGTGGGGCGCTACGCGTATTCCGTCGAGATCGGGGATGGCACTTCGGTGGTCGAGACGCTCTGGGGTGAGGTCATCGTGGAGGAGGCGGGTGTTCCCGCCCGGGTGCCGGACGCGCCGGCTCCCAAGCCCGAGACGAAGCGTCCTCCTGCCCCGCCGAGTCCTCCCGCGCCGCGTCCACGCGGTCCTGAACAGTGGGATTCCTCCCGTGTCGGATACAATGTGTTGAAACGAGGTGTGGTGAAGATCATCGCTCATAAGTCTGGAAAGGTGAAAGACACAGGGGCGGGAATCGTTGCAAGCCTCGAAAAGAATATCGTCTTGGTCCTGACGGCACATCATGTGGTCGAGGGCGCTCAAACGATTGAGGTCGTGTTCTTTGACAAGCAGTACGAGAAGTTTCAAGGAAGGCGCTTCGAGAAGTATGATGAAGACCTGGACATTGCGGTAATCACGGTTGAGCCGGTCAAAGGACGGCACATCCCCACGGATCTCCCGGGATTCACGCTCGGAGATATATCAAAGCTGAGGGAAGGAGAGAAAGTCTCGACCTTGGGCCACCCGCTTGATTTAGAATGGCACCTGTCTGTCAATGCGAACACGATTGCGGGACTCAATGATCGTGGAGACTTCCGGAAGTTTCGTTTTACGAAATCCGCCATCGAGCGGGGAAACTCCGGCGGCCCGGTTTTTGACGGACGTGGTGCCCTCATAGGGATGGTCACTAAAGTTGATGCACTCCACGCCATCGCGGTGAAAATGGATGCCGCACTCTTGGTGTTGAAGGAAGCGTGGAGAATTCCGACAACCCACGTGAAGCGCCCATAACCCTACCCGAGTGTTTCGCACTGTCCTGGCCGACCCGATGCCCTCCGGGGGAGAGGTTATTCC
Source organism: Candidatus Methylomirabilota bacterium (assembly GCA_019456075.1). Lineage (GTDB taxonomy): Bacteria > Methylomirabilota > Methylomirabilia > Methylomirabilales > CSP1-5 > CSP1-5. The sequence continues at coordinate 30,607 of VRUN01000009.1, read as the reverse complement.
CGATAGGTGGCCTGTGGGGTAGGTTGCACCGTGGGGGGTCCTTTGACAGGTGTGGGGGTCACCACCAAGAATCTGCACGATTTCGTGTTTGTCCTGCGATCGAAGCGGGCCGGGGATAAGGTCGAGGTCGTGTTTCTGCGCAACGGTCAGGCGATGCGCGGCAGCACCACGTTGGAACGCCGCCGCTGACGCTTCCACAGATGCGCTCAGCCTTCATACCATCCTTCCGGTTCCGCAATAGCGGCTTGACTGAACGCCCTCTTGCGTGCGCCGCACTGCGCACAGCTCCCGCAATGCTTGTCGCCTCCGAGCAGGCAGCTATAGGTATTCGAGAAGTCTACGCCGAGACTCGCGCCGAGGAGCACCACCGCGTCCTTTCGAAGGGCGATCAGCGGTGTGGCGATCTCGAATCTCTTGTCAAGCGTCGCCGCCATCACGCGAAAGGATTCGATGAATGCCGCCGTTGAGGCCGGGTGATCTTCGGTGTCATCATGGTTAATCGAAAGGCAGATGCGCGTGCAATGCCGCTCGTGGGCATATGAGAGGGCGATCGCGAGGATGACCAGGTTCCGGTGTGGAAACGGAACGTCGCGGTCCTTCTTCGCCCGTTGCCGAAAGCCTGTGCCCAATGCAGAAGCGTCGAGGGTTTCTAATGTCAGACCGTAGGTACTGGCCTGAGCCTCGCATTTTCGCCGCTCCATCTGCGCGCCCCGCTGGCCATAATCGATGTGCACCGGCACGACATCGAAACCTTCTTTCAGCTCCCGGGCGAGGAGCGTAGAGCTATCCACCCCTCCGCTGAAGAGGATAAGACTTCGCTTACCCGTCACGCCCGGCTGTCCCAGGTGATGTCCGGAACACCCTTCGCTTTGTTTTCGTACCGGGCCATGACGAACAACGCATCGGAGAGTCGGTTGAGATACTTCACGGCAAAGGGGCCCACGGCTTCCTTGCGGCTGAGGGCGATCACCAGTCGCTCGGCTCGGCGGCAGACAGTGCGCGCAATGTGCAGGTGCGCGGCGCCGGGAGAGCCGCCCGGGAGGATGAAGTTTTCCAGAGGGGTAAGCTCTGCCGACAGACGATCCATCAACTGCTCGAGCGCGTCGACGTGGCGCTGTTCGATCTGCGGCACCTTGAGGCGGGCTTTGTCCTCTTCGGGAATGCACAAATCGGAGCCCAGATGGAACAATTCGTTTTGAATCCGCGCCAGGTCTGCGTGGAGACCCGTATCGATCCCGGTGGCTATGGCCGCGCCGATATACGAGTTCAATTCATCGACGGTTCCGTAGCCCTCGATGCGGGGTGAGTCTTTGGGAACGCGGCGCCCGGTGCCAAGCCCGGTCGTGCCGTCATCTCCCGTCCGCGTGTAGACCTTGGTAATTCGAGGCATCAGTTCGTCTCCTTTCGGTGGGTCTCTTCCGATCTCGGCCCTTCCGCCGCTCTATTCTACCAAAGATGATTCCCCAGTGCTCAAAAACGATTCGTCTTTTCCCTGTTGGTCCGACACCAGTTGAAAAAGACGGAGGTCGGGAGTGCGACAATGGTGTATGCTTACCTCAAGCGAAGATGCGGTCCGTGCACGGGCAAGTGAGGAGGGAAAGATCATGGATGAGCTGAAGCAGGCGTACGCAACGCTCATGGAATATCTGCTGCTCCAGAGCTACCCCATTGCCATAAAAATGCTCGCGGACGGGGAGCCGATACCCGAAAAGGCCCGGCGTCCCTTTCGGGATATGGAACGCCACTTCTCCACCTGCCAAGGCTACAATATGGTGCGCCGCTATGGGTGGACCATCGCGATGACCAAGGAAGACATGCAGTGCTCGTTGGGGGTGCTGGTGCTCGGATTCGACAAGCCGCTTCCCATTTATACCCAGGGAAATCTCTGTGAGGGGATGTATACCGCCACTGCCGAGGCGGGCGCGCGGTCCGAGGCAGCCGTCGATCGGCACGAGACGGGCCGCTACCGGACGATCCTCATGGCACCGCTACACCGGGCAGACTTCATTCCGGAGGTCGTTTGTCTCTACGGTAACTCGGCTCAGATCATGCGCTTGGTCCAAGCCGCCCTCTGGCACCGAGGAGGGAAGCTCACCTCCTCCTTTGGCGGTCGCTTGGACTGCGCTGACCTCATTGTGACGCCGGTCAAGACTGGGGAGTGTAACGTCATTCTCCCCTGCTCCGGCGATCGGATCTTCGCCCAGGTGCAGGATGACGAGATGGCCTTCTCGATCCCCTACAGCCGCCTTCCCGAGGTCCTCGAGGGGCTTCGCGAAACTCACAGCGCTGGCCATCGCTACCCGACCGCCTCGTATCTTCGCTACGAAGCTGCCTTCCCTGAGAAATACATGGCACTGTTCCCTCTGTGGGAGGCGGAGGGGAAGAAGTCCAAGTAGGGTTTCATGCGAGGGGCTACAGAAGAATACGCATGCCGTCGTACGCAACCTCATCTTGAATATCATCAATGTGGGCAAGGGCATCGGCGTGCAGGTGGGTGAGGAGGAGGCGCTTGCAGTTGAACGCAGACCGGTGCGCCTGGATATCTTTGTAGCTCATGTGAAAGGGGAGGTTTCGTTCATATCGGTAGGATTCGCAGATGAAGAGGTCGCAGCCGTCGGCGAGTTTGATGAGTTCATCCGTCCACTCGGTATCACCCGAATAACCCAGGACCTTTTCCCCCGCCTTCACCTGGTACCCGTAGGCAACCTTCCGGTGGTGATGGACCACCTGCCGGGGGAACACCTCCACAGGCCCGATGCGCGTCCATTTTTTTGGCTCAAGCTCCAGATACTGAACGGGGAACCGTCGTTCCATCATGTCGCGGGTTTCTTTGTACATCAGCCCCCAGAGCCCTTCAATCCGTTCTTCGGTTCCGGGAGGACCTGCAATCACCAGGGGTTCTTCTCGGCGGGTCAGGAACTGATACTGAAGGAAGAGAAATGGAATACCGGCGGTGTGATCCCCGTGGAGGTGGCTGAGAAGGATGGCCCCGATCGCACCGGGGTCCAACCCGAACCGCTTCAGAGCGACGAGGGTTGTGGCCCCGCAGTCCAGGAGGAAGGCCCAGGCGGAAAGATGTATCAGGAAAGCCGGCTGATTCCGTCCGCCGCTACCGAAGGCATCCCCCGCCCCAAGGACGACCAGCTCTAATGCCCCCTTGGGCAGGGTCTGAGGATCTTGCTTCACGTTCGGCTCCCTCAGCTGGCGGGACTAGTAATCATCCAGGTACCGAGCCCCCGGGCCAAGAGCCTCCCCTCCTGATCGAGGATATCCCCTTCCCCGACGATGAGGTGTTTCCCTTGGCGGACGACTCGCCCATGGCCAGTCAGAATCCCGCTCGTTGCTGCCGTGAGAAAATTGATCTTGAGCTCGGTGGTGACTACGTGCCCCCCTTCCCCCAAACTATCGTACGCTGCCCAACCAATCGCCTCGTCCATCAGGGTACAGATCACCCCGCCATGCACGACCCCGCTGCGGTTTAACACAAAAGGCCTGATCGGGATCCGGACTTCGGTCTGGCCCCTTTCTCTGCGCACGACCTCCTCTCCAATGAGGTCCCGATAGTGGGGAGGCTTCTGCTTCTGCCTGGCGGCCGCTAGCCTGTCACTCAGAGACAACAGTTCATCCCGCGCTTCCTCCCCGAGGGATCGAAATCGCTCCAGAAGATGTTTCTCGTCGCTTGTCAGGTCCACCGGCGACTCCTTTTAGATTCGCTTGTTGAATTTTGCCGCGTACCCGGTCAGTTCCACATATCCCTGACCGGCGACTGAGGTGCCTTGATACTGTCCCCGTATTTCGACGCTCCCCTCCCAGTAGATGACCCTGGTGCTCTTTTGGGTATCCAGCTCCTGATCGGGGAAACTCGGTGTCAGCGTGAGGGTGATCCCATGGTCCGGAATCTGGATTTCCCATCCCATGGGATAGGTGGCCTTACTGCGCGGACTCTGCCAGGTTCCGGTCGGCCGAACTTGGACTTGCGAGAGGGTCAGGGGAAGGGAGGCCCCGTCCGGCAGAATCAGCGTCCCGCTGGAATGTGGATCGGAGTCTCCCCCTCTCCGTCGCATCAGATAGAACATCAATTCGACGCGATTATCGAGCTGAAGGCCGAACCAGTCCCACCCCTCGTGCTCTTCACGCAATAGACTGCTGCCAAACTCGTGATCCATCCAGCTCCACCCCTCGACCCGCCTCGTCCGCCCATTCACGGTTATCGTCCCGGCGCTCTTGAGGCGGGTCAGGGAATAATAATGTGAGGCGTACCCTGCCCCCTCCCCCTTCTGGCTCACCCCGCCTTTGCCATGGACCACTGGCGGCTTGAGGGGGGACAGGGTGAGGTCCAGGGTGAATTTTTCATCTTTGGCCTGTAATCGATGTGTTTTGCCTTCCGCCTCAAGACGCCAATCGCCGTTCCAGACCTTCAGGGCCTCGGTGCTGGCCCCGGCGCCCCCCAACGCACCCCGGTTGAGCCGATCCGTGAAGTGAAAACGTTCACGGTTCAGATCCGAGACGGCGAAGTGAGCCAAAAAGAGATCACGCACCGTCCAACGGGAGGGGTTCACTGCACTCCGTCCTCCTTCGGTCCCTACGCGGAAGAAGGTCATCTGATAACCGTACCGTTCGCCATCGGCCGTCTGCAGATGTCCGGTGTAATACCACCATTCGGTCTTGAATTCGGGATGACTAAAGTGATCCTGCGGGAATTGGAAGCGGTAGCCGGGCAGGGCCCGGCGGTACAAGTCGGCCTGGGCTCCGGTGAAGAGGCCGACCACGAAGAGCATTGAGAACGCGAACGCCTTGCGAAAGCAGAGCATCTCGGGCCGACTCTAGAGCAACGAGAGGATGGTGTCAAGGATCGGCGCGTTGTTCCAGGCGCTGTATTGACCGGGGTGTGCACCGGTGCTACGGTGAGCGGGATGCCCCCATCAGACCGGGGCGGGTGTGGCCGGACGGCAGTGGAGGGACCAATGGAACTTTTTGAGCAGCGGGGTAGTCTAAATCTCCAGAGATGGCCACACGCTCTTCCCATGGCATGAACTCCGGGGGCCGGGACGTGGATCGCGAGCTCGTGGACCTGGTCGTGGCCGGGGATCGGGATGCTTTTACCTCTCTCCTCCAGAGACACCAGAGAAGGATCCTCAACTTCATCTACCGGATGGTGGGCGAGCGGGGTTTCGCGGAGGATCTCACCCAAGAGGTGTTTCTCAAGGCCTACGAAGCCTTGCCCCGATTTCGAGGGGAGGCGGCCTTTGGTACCTGGCTGTTCCGCATCGCCCATAACCACTGTCTGAATGCGCTCAGGCGGAAGGGCCGTGAGATTGCCGTGACCGCGCTCGCAAAAGAGCCCTCAAATGGGAATCCGCTTGCGCAGCTTCCGGATCCCTCCGCCCCGGTGGACGAGCGGATGGAGCAGCGAGAGCTCCATGCCGTGGTGCAGGCAAAGCTGGCGGAGCTCACGCCGGAACACCGGGCGGTGCTGGTCCTGCGGGATATTCAGGGCCTGTCCTACGATGAGATCGCTTCGGCCCTCAACCTCGAGGGGGGGACCGTCCGGTCGCGAATTCATCGGGCTCGGATGGAGCTGAAAGAGAAAATCCGGAACTATCTGGAGGCGTGATGCGTTGCGAGGAAATTCAAGACCGGTTTTCAGCCTATCTCGAGGATGAGCTCGAGGCAGCGGAGCGACGAAGCATAGAAAGCCATGTGGAGGCATGTGTCGGCTGCCGACAGGAACTCGCTCTACTCCGGCGGACCGTCTCGACTCTTCAGTCTCTGGAGGAGATTGAGGTGCCACCCCGGCTCACGGCGGCGATCCAGGCTGGCGTGAGTGCCGAGGGGGGATCGAGATGGCGGCACCTCGTCTCCCGGCTCTTTTTCCCCCTCCACATCAAGCTCCCCCTAGAGGCCATGGCTCTGCTGTTAGTTACCCTTGGGGCCGTGTATGTCTACCGTTCTGCTCCGGAGCTTGCTCAGGCGCCGCTGCCACAAGCCGTTACGGAACGTGAATCTCGAGATAAGACTACTCCTATAGCCAGAGGACAAAGGGGTGACTGGCAGGAGCAAGCCGCACGCAAGAGACCCGCCGAAAAACTTCGCGCGCACTCGAAGGTTGAGGACGAACAGAAGGCTCTAGGGGAAGCGGATGCCGTCGGTCGCGCCCTGCGAAAGGGAGCGCCGTCAGCCTCCCTGGAGGATGTTTCCCCTATGCCGGAGATGATCCTCAAGACGAAGAACCCCTCACAGGCGGCCTCCCGGGTCGCTAACATCGTCAAAAGGCTCGGTGGCAAGCTTCTGGAAAAGAAGGGAGAGCATCAGCTCATCCTGACGATACCTGCATCGGCTTACCCTGAGTTCTTGGCTGCCCTCGGGGAACTGGGCGAGCCGATGCATCCGCCGGCAGAGACCTTAGCCAAACCCTCTCCCGAAGGAGCCATAACCTTTTCCTTTCGCCTGATTCCCTAGTCCTTCGATTTATAATTTCGGTTACGAACGAAGCCCTCAGGACATCGTCATCTTTCCCGGGAACTTTTTGCCTGTCTCCTTGTCTAAAAGGATGTGTGCACCCGTATCGACAACTCGGACAAGGAGGTTTCCATGCAACGCTTCGTTCAATCGCTGTTCCTTTTAATGGTGCTCCTCTGGGCTGTGGCGCTGGTCCGTCCTTCCCAGGTCGCGGCAGCCAGGAAGACCCCGACCACCACCGGAAAGCACCAACAGCAAGTGGCGGTGACGATCTACAATGGCAACTTGGGCCTGGTGAAGGATGTTCGAAGCCTCCAGTTGCCCACAGGGATCCACGACCTTCGATTCATGGATGTCGCTGCCCAGATCAATCCCGCCACAGTCCTCCTGAAGTCGCTCACCGATCCGCAAAAGCTGAGAATCCTCGAACAGAATTACGAGTACGACCTTCTTAATCCCCAGAAGCTTCTCGAGAAATATGTCGGGAAGAAAATCACGTTGTGGGAAAAGAATCACTATACCGGGGAGGAGCGAAAAGTCGAAGCTCTGCTTCTCAGCGTGAACGGTGGCCCAATCTACCAAGTGAATGGGGCCATCTACCTCAACTACCCCGGCCGGGTGATCCTCCCATCGATTCCAGAAAATCTCATTGCCAGGCCGACCCTGGTCTGGCGGCTGAAGAACTCTATTGCCGGGTCCCAGATGATCGAGGCGACGTATCTCACGAAAGGGATCAACTGGCGGGCCGATTACGTTCTGACGCTGAATGCGAAGGATGATCAAGGAGACCTGGCCGGTTGGGTGACCATTGATAACAAGAGCGGGGCCACCTACAAGAATGCCCTGCTGAAACTCGTGGCAGGTGATGTGAATCGGGCCAGGGGTGAGCGGGAGATGGCCGATGCATTACGAGGGATGGCAGCCAAGTCCGCGGCTGAGGCACAGGCGTTCCAGGAAGAGGGGTTTTTCGAATATCATTTGTACTCGCTCGACGGCCAGACCACGATCAAGCAGAATCAGTCCAAGCAGATCAGCCTCCTCAGCGCCGCTGAGATCCCGATCCGCAAGGACCTGATCTATTACGGGGCCCAACATTACTACCGGAATCGGTACGGGAAGCCGATCTCGAACCAGAAGGTGGGGGTATATCTGGAAGTGGCCAACACGAAAAAGAATCACCTGGGCATTCCCCTTCCCAAGGGGGTGGTCCGGGTGTACAAGGCGGACCGCTCTGGGAGCCTGCAGTTCATCGGGGAAGACCGGATCGACCATACTCCCAAAGATGAAAAGGTGAAGATTAAAATGGGAGAGGCCTTCGACGTCGTGGGGGAACGGATCCAGAAGGACTGGCGCAAGATCGCCTGGAGAGTTTATGAGGTGGCGTGGGAGATCTCGCTACGGAACCACAAGGATGAGGACGTGGAGGTAACCGTGGTGGAACCGATCCCGGGGGACTGGGAGGTTCTGCACGCGAGCCACGCCTACAAGAAGGTCGAGGCCCACACATTGGAGTTCCCGGTGAAGGTCCCCAAGGAGAGTGGTGTGAAGATCGCGTACCGAGTTCGTCTCACCTTTTAGTGGTCCAACCTTGGGAGGGGCGTCCCCGCCCACGGGCGGGGACCGCCCCTCCCGCTTTCTTTTCCCAAGCAGCACCCGCAAACCCCCCGCTCCTGGCCCGGTGACCGATGACGGACGACGGCTCGACTGTCTTCGACCCTGAGGCTCAGACCCGAAGGGAGCTCGCCGAAGTCCGGCGACCGTCAAGATCAAAAGGTTCTTTCTGCCATCGGTGATCGGTCCTCGGTCAACGGGATACTACCCCCACCTGCGCTTCGCTCTCTGAACTTGTTCGGAGCCGCAAACCAGGTTCCGCCTTCCTCGCGAATCCGCCCCTCCCTCGGCTTCCGGATTCATCTTGATTCTGTTGCGGCAGCGCCTTCGGCTCCTCGCTCCTGGCCTTGCGCGGCGACCCTGAGCGGTCCGAAGGCCTTCGGACTTCCGGCAATGTCGCTCGGAGCCTGCAGGTGCTGCTGCTTTCCGAAGACACTTGACTTTATCGAGAAGGCACGGATAGCTTGGAAGGTGCAGAGAATGATCGAACACACGCGATCTGGGGGATGAATGATAGAAGGTAGGGTGAAGGCGCGGCTCGCCTCGCGAAGGAACATCACGTCAGCATTGGCTGTTTTTACTGTCGAACCGGAGGCGAAGATCAGGTTTCGCCCCGGGCAGTATGTGGCCCTCGGGATTCGAGATCGAGGCGAGCTCATTGAGCGGGATTACTCTATCGTCTCGTCCCCCCATGAGGACTTTCTCGAGTTTTTCGTTGAGCGGGTTGACGACGGCCACCTCACGGCTCGCCTATTTGAGCTCGAGACCGGGGCCGGGGTGCTCGTCAAATCACCAGGGGGGATGTTTTTCCTCGATCGAGAGAGTGGCCACCCCCACCACTTGATGATCGCCACGGTCACCGGAATTGCTCCATTCCTCAGCATGGTGCGCACCTTGGCCATTGATGGGGGCAAAGGGATGCCGGTAGGGATGGGCGTGACCCTTCTTCACGGGGTGAGCTATGCCGACGAATTTGGCTACGATGTCGAACTCCGGCGCATGACGACACATCATCCCTGGCTCACCTATATTCCTGCGGTCAGCCGCCCGTCCGAGACCTCAGCGTGGCACGGGGAAACCGGTCGGGTGGAAACCTTGATCGAGAAGACCTTGGATTCCCTTCAGTGGACGGCTCGCGATACCACCGCCTATCTCTGCGGCCATCCCGGCATGATCGAGCAGGGAAAGAAGATTCTTTTAGATCGGGATTTTCCCCAAACCCAGATCCGAGAGGAGCAATACTGGGAAGAGACGTAGGAGGAGAGCCATGTGTCTGCTGGCCACGTTAGAGATGTTTCGATCTCTGCTTTCATCCCCTGAAACCCTAAGTGGGGTCGGGATGGGGTTCGCGGCCGTTGCTCAACGATCGCGCGCCAGCCGCAAGGCAAAGCCCCTCAAGGTCTCGCATGTCGTCGACCTGACCCATACCCTCATCCCGGAATTTCCGAGCTGGCCCGGATACCCCTTGCTTCAGATCCTCAACACCCATCACATTGCGCGCGATGGGTTTTACGCCAATGCGTGGCACATCCACGAGCATAGTGGGACGCATGTGGATGCCCCCCTTCACTTTAGCGCGCAGGGCTGGTCGGCCGCCGAAATTCCAGCGGCGGCTCTCGTGGTCCCCGTGGTCGTCATCGATATCCGGGCCCGGGTGCGGCGGGATCCGGACGCCCAGGTGTGGGTGGATGACATCAAGGCGTGGGAGAAGAAGCATGGGCGAATCTCTCGCGGGGCGGCCGTAATCATGTGGAGCGGATGGGAGGATCGGGCAGGCGACCAGGCCGCATTCCTAAATATGGACAGCAAGGGGGTCATGCACTTCCCGGGATTCAGTCGGGAGGCGGCCGCGTTCCTGGTGAAGGAACGAACCATTGTCGGCATCGGTGTAGATACCATCAGCCTTGATCACGGCCCTTCGACAGATTTTGGAGCGCACTTTGCAGTGCTACCTGCCAACAAGTGGGGGATCGAGAACCTGGCCAATCTGGGCAAGATTCCGCCCCGGGGCGCGACCCTCTTCATCGGCGTGCCGCGAGTCCGGGGGGCCTCGGGAGGCCCGGCCAGGATCCTAGCTGTTTGGTAGATGAGCCCGGACCGGCCGGCAACTTGACGCCTGCTGCAATTTCGTGATAAAGATAGAACGATGGAGAGTAGTGACGGTAAGAGACGCTGAGGCCCCGAGCGGCGAAGAGCCGACGGGGCTTTCTTGTTGCGCGTAGCGCGGGAGTGGCACATGAACGATGAACGCAAGCTCGCTTTTTTCATGGATTTTGAGAACATCGCCTTGGGCGTCCGAGAGGCGAAGTATAAATCGTTCGAGATCAGCCTGGTGCTGGAACGACTGGTCGAAAAGGGCAAGATCATGGTGAAGCGGGCCTACGCCGACTGGGAGAAGTATGCCGAGTACAGGCGCGCTTTCCACGGGGCAGCCATCGAGCTCATCGAAATCCCCCGCCGGTCGTACAGTGGCAAGAACTCTGCGGATATTCGGATGGTCGTGGACGCCATGGACCTGTCGTACTCGAAGGAGCACATCGATACCTTCGTTATCGCCTCAGGGGACAGCGACTTTTCCCCTCTGGTCTCCAAGCTCCGGGAAAACAATAGGTTTGTCATCGGCCTGGGCGTCAAGAACTCGTCCTCCGAACTGCTGGTCGCGAACTGCGACGAGTTCATCTATTACGAGGACCTTGTCCGAAGGATCAAGAAACCCCGGATGGAGAATCTGCCTCCGAAGAAGGCCAGCGTCTTTGACCTCTTGGTCGATTCCATCCTGGCGCTGTTGCGGGAGAATAAGGACGTCCTCTGGGCCTCGATGGTCAAGCAGACCATGATGCGCAAGCGCCCCGACTTTAATGAGTCTTACTCGGGGTACAGTACCTTCTCCAAGCTCCTCGAAGACGCCTCTAAACACAACATCGTGGAACTGAAACGGGACGACCGGAGCCGGACGTACATCGTTGTGGGCCTCGGGGAGGGACACTAGAGACCAGCCCGCTTGAAGTATTTCGGATTTGGGATTGCGAATTTGGGATTTTGTGGGACCGCTCCTGGATTTGCAAATGCGAAATCCGAAATCGAAAATCCGAAATAAGTTGATCGAGGACGATGGCACAGGAACTCAGAGAGGCGATCAAGTGGATCAACGGCGAGCTGCAGGATAACCCGGGTGCCAACGTCTCTCTCCTGATCGACCAGGCGAGCCGACAGTTCAACCTCACTCCCCTTCAGACCGACTTCTTGTATCGGGAATACACCCGGAAGGACATTCGGCCCATCCCTCAGTAGCCATCCACGCGGTTCGCAGAATGAAATCCCTTTGGCGATATTAGCTATTCGTATTTGATGGCATCGGCGACCTCGATGCGGGAAGCGTAGAGCGCGGGGAGGAAACCAGCGAGGAGGGACGTGACGAGGACGAGCCCGGCCGATGTGGCGAGGATGGTCGGGGGGAAAAAGAAGAGGATAGACCAGCCGAAAGACTGCTTGTTGATGACGTGGATTAGGACCAGGGCCAGGAAGAGACCGATGATGAGACCCAGGATCTCGGCGAGCAAGCCCAAGAGACCGGCCTCCTGAAGAATCACGCGGAATACCTGTGCGCGAGACGCCCCGACCGATCGCAGGATGCCGATCTCTCGCTGGCGCTCGAGGACGGAGGCCCAGAGCGCGTTCAGAATCCCCAGCGCGGCCACGATGACCGCGATCATCCTGAGGGCGTGCGTCACAGCAAAGGTTTGATCGAAGATCCTTAGGACCCGTGCTTTTAGGTCCTGATTCGGCATGACCAAAATGGCCGCCCCATCGGCCGCCTGTTTAATCCGTCCTGTCACCGCACTTGCGTCCGCCTCCGGTGTCAGGTAGAGCGCCAATACGTTGATCCCCTGTTCCCCCCAATACCGCTGGAAGAGGCTGCGGTCCATGACGATTTTCCCCCCATCGGTGGTGTAGTCGTAGAAAATGCCGGACACGGGAAAGGAGGCCGGTCCGGTGGGGGTTTGCAGGACGACCTGCTCTCCCCTGGTGATGTTGTGGGTCAGGGCAGTGGTCTCGGAGATGATGATTCCCTCTTGATCCCTGGCGCGGGTGAGGACTTCCCCGGAGTCACCCTTGAGGAACAACAGCCTGCCCCGGGCCGCCACCACCTGAAAATCCCCGGCAGCGAGGAGGAGCTGACGGCCGCGGAACGTAATCCGGAGTCCCGTGAACGGGTCCACGGCAGCGATCCCTGGGATCTTGCGGACCCGGCCTAACAGGTCCGAGGGCAGCGTTGCAGAGACACCCTTGGTAAATCGGGAGGCTGGGGCCACGATCAGATCTGCCCGAATGGTCTCCTCCACCCAGATTTCTACGGTGCGGCGGAAGCTTCCGATCATAATCGCCACACCAATCAACATGGCCAAAGCAGTCATCATGGCTGCCACCGCCACGGCATGTCTTCCCTGATACCCTCTAAGGTGGGATGCGACGAGCAGCCCTTCACCCTTCCCCATGCGTCTTCCGACGCGGCGAACTATCCAGGCGAAACCGAGGATGGCCCATGGCGTGAGGAGGGCTCCGCCCAGAATGAGGAGGACCAGGGCCAGATAACCAAAGAGCGGGGTGCTGCCCACTGCGCTTTGCCGTGCAGCCCAGTAGGCTCCGGCGAGGAAGAGGAGAGCGACGACGAGAAGCGCACGGGGCCCGCGCTCCTCTTTACCGGCCAACACTGGATTGAGGGACTCTCGAACAGAGACCCTCCCTGCCTGAAAGCTCGGATAGAGGGCCGCGATCAGGGAGAAGGACAGGCCGAGGCCGAGGGCAGCGAGGAGGGTGAAGGGGTCAGCATCTACATGGGTGACCCGGATGAAGCTATACAGCTGTGAGACGGTTCGGGAGATCGTCTCGAGGATCTGGCTCGCCAACAGCGTGCCTAGGCCAAGGCCCACGAGTGAACCGATCCCGCCCAAGACCAGGGCCTCTCCGACAAAGAGAGCGACCACCTCGCCCGCACTCACGCCCAGCGAGCGGAGGATGCCGATCTGCTGTTGCCGATGGATGACCGAAAGGGAGAGGGTATTGTAGATCAAGAAAGCCGCCACCACGAGCGAGATAGCGCTTAGGGCGTTCAAGTTCATTCGGAAGGCGGCTAGCATCTTCTCGACCTGGCGATTACGTTGCTCGGGCCGTTGAACGGTCAGATGCGTGGGGAGAACCTTTCCGAGCTGGGCGGCCATTGCGTCGATCCCCGCCGCCTCCCGAAGGACAATGTCGATTCGATCCAGCCTCCCCACCTTGTCAAAGGCCGCCTGGGCGGTAGCGATGTCCATAAGGGCTAAATGACCCTCCAGGGCTCGGGCAGGCCCTCGGGGTTCCAAGAGGCCTCGGATGATGAACGTGCGGCGGTGGCTCCCGGTCAGAAGGGTGATAGTCTCTCCCACCGCAAGACCGTGAGTCGCGGCGAACGACCGGGACAGAAAGAGCGTCTCCGGCTGGAGGAGCATCTTGAGATCGACCGCCTCCTTCTGTCCCGCCAGACGGTATTCGCGGAAGGCCTTCTCGGCTAAGAGGTCCACTCCCAGGACCAGGAGCACCTCTCCGCGCCGCCCCGTCACCGGAGCAATATTGATGATGAGCGGGGCCGCGTATTCGACCCCCTCCGTCGCTTGCACTTTAAGCAGGGCCGTTTCGTCAAATCCCAGCTCTCCGGCGGTGACCACCAGGGCACTTCGGCCAGCCACCGCATTAATGGTTCGCTGGAAGGAGGCGAGTATGCTGTGATTTGCCAGTTGGATCGCGACGAATGCCGCGACACCGATGGCGATGCCGGATACCGTCAGGGTCGCGCGGAGGGGGAACTGCTGCACGCCACGGCCGAGGAGGAGGAGAAAACCCCAGGTCCTGTCGATCACTCGAGTATCCGTCCGTCGCGGAGGCGGAGGACCCGGTCAGCGAAGGCGGCCGCCTCCTGACTGTGGGTGGCAAGAACGACAGTGAATCCCCCCTCCTGATTCAGGGTGCGCAAGAGTCTGAGGACCGCCTCTCCTGCCTTCGAATCGAGGTTGCCCGTGGGTTCATCAGCGAGAATCAGGGAGGGCCGGGTGATGACTGCCCGGGCCACGGCAGCCCGTTGCATCTCTCCACCCGAGAGTTGATGCGGCCAATGATCGGTGCGCTCCGTGAGGTCGAGGGCCTTGACCACTTCTGCCACGCGTGTCCGGATATCGTCCGCTGGGCTTCCTGCCAGGAGGAGGGGCAAGGCGACATTCTCCCAAAGGGTCAGATGCGGCAGGAGATTATACAGCTGGTAGACGATGCCCACTTTTTCTCGGCGGAGGCGCGTGAGTCCCGTCTCACGCATCGTACTCAGGAGGTGGTCCTCAAACCACACCTCACCACTGGTGGATCGATCGATGCCGGCCATGAGATGGAGCAAGGTGCTCTTCCCACAGCCACTCGGCCCCACCACGGCCACAAATTCCGCCCGATGGATTTCCAGGGTAACCCCCTGAAGGGCCGGGATCGGCTGTGGCCTCTTGTGGTAAATCTTACTGACCTGCTTCAGCCGGACCATCGGAGGAGCCGCCATCTCATCTCCTGCCGACCGCGGCCTCACGCTTTCCCGGAGGCCATGGTTCCTATGACCCAGTCTCCCAGCCGGGGAGAGAGGGCGTTGAGCAGCACGAGGAGCCTGGCGGGGGGGTACTTGCGGCCGAGGCCACTCTCTGGCGTCATCGGCGCCGGGGGCACGGAAAGCGGGGAAGCGTCATTCCTGCGGAAAGGCGATGATCACCGTGTCCAGATGGAGTACCCGGTATTCTTCATTCCTCTGGTAGAAATAATGCCCCTCCACCCCCTCGGGGCTCTCCTCGAAGGCCACCAGGGCCCCCACGTGGGGCATCTCGCGGAAAGCATTGGCCCCGGCGTCGAAACCATCCCCCGTAACGACCACGCGGCCGTACCGGATCGGGGAGCCCCGAGGGCAGTGGATGGTCAAACCTGCCGGCGGCTCAGAGACGACCTGAACCAGGAAATTGACCCCGTAGACCTTTTGCGACATCATGACCCCTCCCGTCCAGAAGTGGATGTCTATGATCATAGCACATTCTCGCGTGACGGGTTAGGTCTTCGATATTCCCTGGCTCCCGAACGGGGACCGGCAGAGAAGGGTTTGCAATTCCTGCCTGAGGGGATACACTCGACCGGCGCGTGAGCCTCCTGGGGCTTGCCTCGTTGGCGGGAACTCGGCGACGGCACAGGAACTTATCCCCCGATGATCGCGTTGGACTCTACGGGGTTCTACGCCGCCCGAGGGGCTCGGGGTCGAGCGGGTGGGGGACTCGGA
This sequence comes from Candidatus Methylomirabilota bacterium, assembly GCA_019456075.1. Lineage (GTDB taxonomy): Bacteria > Methylomirabilota > Methylomirabilia > Methylomirabilales > CSP1-5 > CSP1-5. The sequence goes on along the minus strand of VRUN01000009.1, from coordinate 15,210 downwards.
GCAGAGAGGGTGAAGAGAGAGGAACCAAGGCAAAAGACGCTCCTCAAGGGGATGATTCACCGGAAGCTGATGGCAGTCATCCGGACTAAGACCCCCGAGCAAGCCCTGGCGAGCGCGGAGGCGTTGGCAGCGGGAGGCATCACCAGCCTCGAGATCGCTTTCACCGTGCCGGAGGCGGCGCAGGTCATCAAGACTTTGGCTGGCCGAGCCGGCCTCACCGTCGGCGCCGGGACTGTCCTGGATAGGGAGCACGCCGAGGTGGCCCTTCTAGCCGAGGCCCGATTCCTGGTCTGCCCTGTGGGCGATGTGAGTCTGGTCCCGCTTTGCCAGGAGGCGGGGGCCGTGAGTGTTATCGGCGCCCTGACCCCCACCGAGATCTTGGCCGCCCACCGGGGTGGGGCAGACATGGTGAAAATCTTCCCCCTGAAGGCTCTCGGAGGCTCCCAGTTTCTCCGAGCAGTCTTCGGGGTTTTACCTCCAGTTCCCATGATGGTTGGGGGGGGGGTGACCCTGGAGAATTTGCCGGATTATCTGGGGCTGCCGATCCAGGTGATTGCCCTCGGGGACAGCCTGGTCGTTCCGCGACTCGTGGCTCAGGGAGTGTACGCCGCTATCACGGCCCGGGCCAGGGATTTTGTCCTCCTGGTCGAGAAGCGAAGAGAAAAAGTGTGAGGGGAGGCGGTTTCTCCGGTTGGCGTTCTGCCGCGGTTGTGCCATACTTATGATGTTGGATCGGGGGGCTCGGAGGGCTCAACGGAAGGACCGGATTGCACTGGCGAACTGGGTGAAAGGAGTGCGGAGATGGGGAAGGAAACGTTGACCATTACGGACAACCGCACCGGCAAGACCTACGAGGTCCCGGTTGAGCACGGAGCCATTCGGGCGATCGATCTTCGTCAGATCCGGGTGTCCGACGACGACTTCGGGCTGCTAAGCTACGATCCCGCCTTCATGAATACGGCCTCCTGCAAGAGCACAATCACCTTTATCGACGGGGACAAGGGGATCCTGCGGTACCGGGGCTACCCCATCGAGCAGTTGGCCGAGCGAAGCACGTTCCTCGAGACCGCCTATCTGATCCTTCATGGGGAGCTGCCCACGCGGCCACAACTGGAGGACTGGATCTACCACATCACCCACCACACCATGATTCACGAGAATATCAAGAAGTTCATGGACGGCTTTCACTATGACGCCCACCCCATGGGAATCCTGGCGGGGACGGTGGGGGCACTCTCCACCTTCTACCCGGACGCCAAGAATATCCTGGACCCGGCCAATCGCCAGCGGCAGATCTACCGCCTGATCGCCAAGATGCCGACCCTGGCGGCCTTCGCCTATCGGCACAGTCTGGGGATGCAGTATGCGTATCCGGACAACGATCTCTCCTATGGCGGGAACTTCCTCAACATGCTGTTCAAGGCCACGGAGTTAAAGTACAAGCCGGATCCGGTGTTGGAGAAAGCCCTGGACGTGCTCTTCATTCTACACGTGGACCACGAACAGAACTGTAGCGCCAACGCCATGCGCAGCGTCGGCAGCTCGCACGTCGATCCTTACTCCGCGGTGGCTGCGGCCACCGCGGCGCTCTATGGCCCGCTGCATGGGGGGGCAAATGAGGCGGTGCTCCGCATGCTCCGCGAAATCGGCTCGAAGGACAAGGTCGGGGAGTTCCTCAAGAAGGTCAAGGCACGCGAGGCGCTCCTCATGGGCTTTGGCCACCGGGTGTACAAGAGCTACGACCCCCGGGCCAAGGTCATCCGGCAGACGGCTGAGCAGGTCTTCACAGTAACGGGGCGCAACCCCCTGTTGGACATCGCCTTGGAGCTGGAGCGGATCGCTTTGGAGGATGACTTCTTCGTGAACCGACGCCTGTACCCGAACGTCGATTTCTATTCGGGGATTATCTATCAGGCGATGCAGTTTCCGGTTGATATCTACCCGGTCCTGTTCGCCATCGGCCGGACCCCCGGGTGGCTTGCCCAATGGCAGGAGATGCTGACCGATTCCGAACAAAAGATTTGCCGCCCCCGGCAGCTCTATATCGGTTCCGCAGAGCGCGACTACGTCCCGATAGAAAAGCGCAAATAGACTTCCAGAAAAAGAAGACCACACCGTGAGTTGGGAGGTGTGGTCTTTTTTCTTCCGGTCGGTTTTCAGCGTGTCTCAGCGAGACTCCACTGCCCTTCAGCCCAAGATGGTCCTGATCTCTTGCAAGCGTGTCACGGTATGATCCGGCGGGGGGATGGATTCGTCAAGGGCCTCTCCCCGGCGGTTCAGCCAAATGACGGCCATGCCCACCGCTTTTGCCCCCGCGACGTCAATGCCAGGGCTATCCCCAATGAAGATCGCCTCGTGCGGACGAATTCTGAGGGCTTGACACGCTGTCTCGAAGATGGCCGCATGGGGCTTCCGCTGCCCCAACTCATCGGAGATCAGGATCAGATCGAAGAAAGAGGTCATCCCGGTCCGGTCCAGGATTTGGCGGGCGGTAGGACCGTGATCGAAATTGGAGATGAGGGCCAGCTGATACCTGGGCCTCAGCCACTCGAGCAGCTCGACGTGCTCCGGCGGGGCGTGGACGGCTTCAGCAATACAAGCCATGTGCGCGTCCAGGAGACTCGAGAGGAAGGGCTCGATGTCTGAGGTGACCGGGATTTGGAGTTTGTGGAAGAAGAGGGTAAATCGCTCGCGAGCTGATACCTCGCGCTCCTCAATTTCTCGAAGACGGGCTGCTTCGTCAAAGCTATCCCGGAAGGCCTGGTAAAAGGTCTCGAGCGATATATGGTTGTATCGTTCTACGAACAGGGGATAGACGACAGCGGTCGTTGAGGGGATGGCTTTCCCGTCGACGTAAATGGTGGGGAGGCGATCTCGCACGAAATCCGCGAGCGTATCAAAGAGATCAAAGATGACGGTGCGATAGCGCATCGAGACCTCCGGGGGATCGCGTCATGGTACCGAAAGCGCTGCCGAAGATCAACATCGGAGGCGGTGCTGCCCAGGCGCACCGACGATTGTGTTGCTCACGGGAGCAATGTTGGGAACTCAGAGGATGAGTTGCCGTCTGAGCTGGTGGGCCGGGGTGAGGTACTGCCTGACCGCGAGGCGGAGAAAGAGGATAGAACTCAACGCCACGGCGCAGGTGATCATGAGCATGACCACCACTTGATACTTTACGGCGATCAAGGGGGAGGTGCCCGAGAGGATCTGCCCGGTCATCATACCGGGAAGCTGCACAATCCCCACCGCGAGCATGGCGTTAATCGTCGGAATCATGGCCGCTCGGATGGCAGAGCGGTAGAGATCTTGGACGGCCTCCAACCCCGAGAATCCCAAGGCGAGGAGAGTCTCTACCTCCTCCACACGGCTACGCAGCTCACTCTGGAATCGTTCTCCTGCCAGCGCCGCACCGGTCATGGCATTCCCGAGAATCATCCCGCCGATGGGAATGACATAGCGGGGGTCATACCAGGGCTCGACCCCGATCACAACGTAGGTCACGAAGGTGAGCGTGATGGCGCTTCCCACGGCCAAGGATACGACGGCCATCCAACGGGCCCCCGGCACCGGCCGCTTCAGTCTCCCCACCGCAATCCAAGAGGCGGCAGCAAGCATCAGGGTGAGGGTGAGGAGAACCAGCTCCCAACGGTCCCAGGCAAAGAGGTAGACAAGGAAGTACCCCACGACAAAGAGCTGGAGGAACGTTCGGGCGGTCGCGATAATGAGATCCCGCTCGAGACCAAGTCGTTCTCGGTAGGAGATGGCGAGGACCGCCAAGACGAGGAGCAGGGCAAGAACGAGATGAAGGGTTTCCACATCGATGATCGGCTTCATTCATGCTCCTCCAACAGGCTGCCCGCCTGTTCTGCCCGGACTTCCCGGACGACCTGGCCCCTGTCGAGAACCAGAACCCGCCCCCCTAGGCGGTGAATCAAGTCTACTTGGTGGGTGACCACAATCAGGGTCAGGCCCCGGACCCGGTTGAGCTGGGTGATCAGGTCGGCCACGAGGCGGAGGCTCCGCGGATCGAGGGCCGACGTGGGCTCGTCCAGCAGGAGGATCTCAGGCCCCCCGAGGAGCGATCGTGCAATGGAGATCCGTTGCTTCTCTCCACCCGAAAGCTCTGTGGCGATGCGATCCAAAAAGGACCGGTCCAAGCCGACCTCCTCCAGCGCCTGGACGAGGGGGGGCTCCGAAAGGTCCTGCCTCCCCGGGCGCCGGAGGAGATTCTCCCGGACCGTCCCGTGAAACATCACTGGATTCTGAAGGACCAGAGCAATGCGCCTCCGGATTTCCAGCGGGTCGAAGCGTTGCAAGGGTTTTCCCCGGAAGCAGATCTCGCCCTGGGCGGGATCATCGAACCGGTTGAGCAACCGGAGGAGCGCCGATTTGCCCGAGCCGGAGGGGCCGGCGATACTGAGGCACTCCCCGGCGTGCACCTGAAAGGAGATCGACTTGAGAACCTCTCGGTGGGGCTGCGCATCCACCGAATATCCGCCTGAGACCTTGCGACATACGAGGATTAACTCAGCCTCAGCCCCGGTCGTCATTTCCATGGTACGAAACCCCAGCCGTGAAGAGGTGCACGCCCCTCGCTCCGCTCCTCCCGATGGCCGTCGGACCGGGGAGGATTCGGCGAGTGGGTCTTCCCCGGCGGAAGGAGACAGCACCTGGAGGCGCCGAGCGACATGCCGGGAGTCCGAAGGCTTTCGGACCGACCAGGGTCGCCGCGGGCCCGAAGGGTTCCGGGCTCTTGCGGAGAGGCCCGGAGCGAGGGGCCGAATGTGCTGTCCCGTATTGCATCCTTGGGAGGGACGTTATCACGCCACAGACTTCCCCCGCAAGGGAACCTTCCCTTTGGCACGTTCGTTGCTACAGTAGCGGCGGAATGGGAGGCTCGCATCAATGGTTTACTGCGACGTATGTAAAAACTGGGTTCTGCCGATCCAATGGGTTGATTCCACCTTCAGTGGCCATTGGGATCTCCGCGAGGCCTGTCCCTCCTGTCGCGAAACACTTCAACACGCCGAACGCCCCGCCGCTCGGACCTGAACGGGCTTTCGCATTCGGGCGGTCCTGTATCCTTCCCAACGCTCCGCACACGTTTTAAGCATTCGGTACGAGGCGCTGCTCGACACTTTCGCAATTTGCCCCGGAAAGGCACCGGCTCAGGGAAAAAGGGTGACCATTTCCTCTCGGAGGGTAAGGTGAAGCACCAGGTGGTGATTGGTTTCAGCGGATCTTCGAGCCGGGAGGAATATCCTTATCTGGCGTGAGGAGGACGACGTGCCCTTCGGCATCTTCGGCGGCCAGGACCATCCCCTGCGATTCGATCCCCTTGATCTTTGCCGCCTTGAGATTGGTCACGAGGGCGACTTTCTTGCCGATCAATCCCTCGGCTGCATACTGCCCCTGCAGCCCAGCGACCACGGTCCGTTCTTCGTCACCGAGACGGACGGTGAGCTTGAGGAGCTTTTTCGAGCCCGCAAGCGACTCGGCGCGCGTGATTTCTGCCACCCGGAGGTTGAGACGCTGAAACTCCGCGAGGCTTATCTCGGGATTCGCTGGCTCAGCGTCCTCTTGGCCGCGGATCGCTGCAAAGCCCCCCTCCATGCGGGGGAAGAGGGGCGGTCCCTTCCGGATCATGCCGGAAGTGGGGCGACTTCCCCATACGGCCTGCTCGATTCGGGCCTCCTCGACGTTTTCATCAATGCCCAGTTGATCGGCGATGGCTTGCCCGGTCTCTGGCAGAAAGGGAGACAGTAAAAGCCCCACAATCCGGAGCGCTTCCCAGGCATGGGAGAGGACCCGCTCCAGGGCTTGAGGTTTCTTCTTGCTCAGTTCCCAGGGTTTCGTGCTGTCGACATACTTGTTGACTGCATTCACGAGCCCCCAGAGGGACTCCAAAGCGCGGTTGAAAGCGAATTCATCCACCGCTCTCAAGAGGGTTGCACGGCTGGCGTCGGCCTGATGGCGCAGTTCGTGATCCTCGGGGCTTTCCGGGCCCACCTGGTCCGGGATCCTGCCCTTCAGGTACTTTTCAATCATCGTCAAGACGCGACTGACCAAGTTGCCCAGGTCGTTGGCCAAGTCGGAATTGAGCCGATTGATCATCGCCTCTTCGCTGAAGGTGGCATCCAGCCCGAAGACCATTTCTCTGAGCAGGAAGTAGCGCAGCGTATCTCGGCCGTATTTGTGGGTGAGATCGAGGGGGCGAACCACATTGCCCAGACTCTTGGACATCTTCCCCCATTCTACTTTCCAGTATCCGTGCACGCGCAAATGGCGGTAGAGGGGGATTCCGGCCGCCCAAAGCATGGTGGGCCAATAGATGCCGTGGGGTTTGACGATGTCCTTGGCGATCAGGTGGTTGGCCTCGGGCCAGAAGCTGTGAGATGTTTCGCTGTCCGGATAGCCCAGGCCGCTCAGGTAATTAATCAGGGCGTCGAACCAGACGTAGGTGACGTAGTTCGGATCGAAGGGGAGCGGGATCCCCCAGCTCAGACGGCTGACAGGCCGAGAGATGCAGAGGTCCTCTAGCGGCTCCCGGAGAAAGGCCAGGACCTCGTTTCGGTACCGCTCTGGACGGATGAAGTTCGGATGGTCTTCGAGGTGCTTGACCAACCGCTCCTGGTACTTGCCCATCCGAAAAAAGTAGTTTCGCTCCTTGATAAAGGTGGGCTCGACCTGATGATCGGGGCATTTTCCATGTTGAAGCTCTCGCTCGGTGTAGAAGCGCTCACAGCCAAAGCAGTACTTCCCCCCGTAATCGCCGAGGTAGATATCGCCACTGTCGTAAATCCGTTGAAGGAGATCCTGAACCAAGCGCTGGTGCAAGGGGTCGGTCGTTCGGACGAAGTGCGTATAGGTAATCTGCAGAGCGTCCCAGGTCTCACGGAAGACGGCGCTGATCCGATCGGCATAGGCCCGCACGTCCTCGCCGGCCTTGGCCGCGGCCTGGGCGATCTTGTCCCCGTGCTCGTCGGTCCCGGTCAGAAAGAAGACCCGATGTCCCGTGAATCGCTTGAAGCGGGCAACGCTGTCGGCCAGGATGGTGGTATACGCGTGGCCGAGGTGAGGGACGTCGTTAACGTAGTAGATCGGGGTGGTGATGTAAAATACCCGATCACTCATCGTTGCCTATCCAGGCCCCCCTTCCCGTTGTTCGTCATCGGTCATTGAGTTGGCTCGACACCTTCCGTTCCCACACCCTTCCATCCCGCAGCCCCCACCAAGGGTAAATCCGCTCAGGCGGTCTGAAGGTCCCGGAGCTTGAGGAACATGATCTCCAGGCTGAGCCGAGGGTTCGCGTAGCGGCCGAGTCCATCCAGGGTCTGTTTCACCGTGTGATACATTGCCAGGAGCTGGGCCAGCGTGAGACGTTCGCTCTGGCGCTTGAGTGCCGCTCCGTGCCTTCGGTAGACCAGGCGCGCCTCGTGACGGGTCACCTTGGAGACCATGAGGTCCCGGCACCAGGCGAGAAGTGCCTCCAGGAAAAGAGAGAGGGTTTCCTTCCGACGGACGACCCGCTCGGTCAGCTCGAGCACGGGGAGGGTCTTCCCGGGGGAAAGGGCTATGGCCTGATCTATCAGATCCCAGATCTCCTGTAGGGCGCTCTGTCGCAGCTCTTGCGCCCGGCCCAGACTCCCGGCGGCCAGGCTCGCGAGGAGGTGGGCCTCTTCCTCATCGCATCCCTGCTCCTGGAGCCGGGCGGCGATGGTACTCTCGGGCAGTGGGGCAAATCGGATCTGGCTGCAGCGCGAAGCGATCGGAGGGAGGAGGGCCGAGGCCTCGGGGGCGATGAGGATCAGCAGCGTTGCCCCTGGAGGCTCTTCCAGGGTCTTGAGGAGGGCGTTTTGGGCCTGCTCGGTCATCGTCTCGGCCTCATCCAGGATGAACACCTTGCGCCGTCCCTCGTAGGGCCTCAGGGCTGCCTCTTGGGTGAGGGTGCGGATCTGATCGATCTTCAGGGTCGCGCCTTCCGGAGCCAGCAGGTGGACGTCGGGGTGGATTCCTTTGGCGATCTTGTGGCAGGCGGGGCATCGGTCACAGCAATCCCCCTTGATCCCCGCCAGGCAGTTCAGCGCCTTGGCGACCGTGACAGCTGTCAGCGACCGCCCCACTCCTTTGGGTCCAGTGAAAAGGAGCGCATGGGGGAGACGACCGGTTTCGATCACCCGTCCTACAAGCGAGATCACCTGTCGCTGGCCAAAGATTTCAGAAAAGCCCATTGGTTTTCATTCCGCAAAGCTGGGTCTGAGCAGCTCCTGCCGTATCGGCCATGGGCTCACAGCGGGAACCGCCTCTCGAAGCGATGCACAATTTCCTTATGGACAGTCTCTGGACTGCGAAGTTGCCCTTCTCCATTCACGGCCTCAATGCTTTCCCAGTGATCATACCTCTGGGCCAACCATTCGTACTGGGAGCATACATTTTGAAGGTATGCCGCGTTCTTCTCGTGAATGTCGCGCCTATCTGCTGTATACCGGCGCGTGTCTTTTTTGTCAACCAGTTGCTGCGCTATGCTGACGGGAATCCTGCAATAAAACACGAGATTCTCTCGTGGAGCCCCGTGTACCGTATATTCGAGTTCCTCAATCCAACTGACAAAGTCGGCTCTCTGCTCAACTGGAAGTTTCGCTCCCTGGTGCGCCATATTTGACGCCACATATCGGTCGACCAAAACGATCTCCCCTGCCCTCAGCCTTTCCCTGAGAAGGTCACGATGCTCTAAGCGATCTCCAGCATACGAAAGAGAGGCAAGGTGCGGACTCACCTCGAATACATCGCCGAATTCTCCATTGAGGTATCGTGCAACAAGACGGCCATAGAGTCCGTCGTAGCAAGGGAAGCTAAATAGGGAACACGCGACATTTCGTTCGCTCAGGTACTCACGGAGGAGGTGGGCCTGGGTTGCCTTCCCCGATCCGTCAATGCCTTCGAATACTATGAGGAGGCCGTTCTTCATGGAGGGTGACACAAGGCGTTGGGGAAATGGTGGTCCTCGAGACGTCTCGAGTGTAATCCTCGCTACTGTTTCTTCACCGGACCCTTCGCGCGGCGCTCCAGGATCTGTTGGGCCGCCCTGGAAACTGCGGCGGGGATGTTGCGATCCCTGGCCAAACGGGCGAGGTCCCGATCCGTGAGATTCGGGAGCCCGAGGCCTAGCGACACCCCGACGGGGGTTTTGGGGTTGTGGAGGAGACTCGCGACGACATACTTATTCGTCCGGAAGCGCCTGATGTTGGCGATCGCCCTGAGGACCTTATCGGAAACCTCTCGCATTTGCGCGATCGCAAGAACCTCGTCATCGGAAATCCGTGGACCGTTCACCACCTCGAGGGCGATTATCTCATTGTGGTCCTTGACCAGGATCAGGCGGGCGTCCTTATTTCCCTTCTTCGCCAGCGTCAGCTTCTGCCCGACGCTCATCTCCCTGATCAATTGGAGGAGGGTTTTCTTTCGCTCTCGCTCTTCCTTCGTGGTCTCCTGCAGAATCCAGTGCAGCTTCCGCCGGTCCGGCTCAGTCAAGGTAGGGTTCTTGAGAAGAGCTTGGCCGACGACGGGGTTGTGGAAGAGGAAGACCCGATCCTCCAGGAGTTGCGCCGCCACGGAAGCCGGCGCCCGCTCCGCCATATAGACAGAGGCGCCGAGGGGCGTCTGAGTATTTGCCAGGAGGAGCGTCCAGAGCTCCTCGTCGACGGGGAACTTATTGGGAAGGTCCTCGAGGAGCCGGGGCTCGGTCTTTTCCGATTGGGCGAGACTGATGGCCTCGTCGCGGCTCGGAGAAGAATGGTCGGGACCGGAGGGTGACTCACTCATGAGCCGATCTCGCTTGCAAGGATTGGGCCGACGGCCTCGATCAAAAGCGTCACCTCTTCCTCCCGGACGGTCCTGAGATCGAGGAGGACCTTCTCTCCTTTGATCCGCCCCACCACCGCTGGATCTGCACCGCGCAGCGCCGCCTCCAGTCGATGGGGGGAGACCCGCGGTGAGTGAAGCGTGACACAATAGGTCGCGAGGCTCTCAGCGGGAAGCGCCCCCCCTCCCACTTCCGACCGGTGCTCCTCTATACCCACCTGGATCGATGAATGTGCCTGCTCTTGCAAGCCAGCTTGCACGCGCTCTGCTCGCTGCCGGATCTCTGCGAGCGAGCAGGTGATCATCGCCACGGCGGGAATCGTGCCGACCCCTTTCTCCCCTTCCAGATAGCCTCGGAGGGTGGCCTCGAGAGCGGCGAGAGAGAGCTTGTCAATGCGAACGGCGCGCGCCAGCGCGTTCTTCCGGAGGCGCTCGATCAAAACCTTCCCCCCTACGACTAACCCTGCCTGGGGTCCTCCCAGCAGCTTGTCCCCACTGAAGGTGACCAGATCCACCCCGCTCCTCAGGGTTTCCTGGACTGTCGGTTCCCCCTTGAGGCCGAAGGGGGTGAAATCCGTGAGGGCGCCGCTTCCTGCGTCCATCATTACGGGGACGCCCCGCCGCCGGCCCAAACCCACGAGGTCCGTCAGGGAGACCTCGCTGGTGAAGCCGACCATCTGAAAGTTACTCGGGTGAACCTTCAGGAGAAGGGCCGTCCCGTCGCCAATCGCCGCTTCGTAGTCTTTGAGGTGGGTCCGGTTGGTGGTCCCCACCTCCCTGAGGATCCCGCCTCCCTTTCGCATGACATCCGGGATCCGGAAGGAACCGCCGATCTCTATCAACTCTCCCCGGGAGACGACCACCTCTCGACCTTCGGCCATCGTATTGATGCTCAAAAGGACTGCGGCGGCGTTGTTGTTCACCGCCAGGGCCGCTTCGGCCCCCGTGAGGCGGGTCAGGAGCCCCTCGACGTGCACCTGGCGAGAGCCCCGGGTCCCTTCCCGGAGTTCGAATTCCAGGGTCGAGTAGTGCTGTGCGACCTCTTGCAGGCGGGCTTGGGCCTCGGGGGAAAGAGGCGCTCGACCCAGGTTCGTGTGGAGGATGACCCCGGTGGCATTGATGACTCGGCGCAGGCTCGGGCGCGCCCGGTCCAGGACCTTGATGCGGACCTGCTCGATGAGGGTGGCGAGATCGGGGACGGAGGCCTCCGTCCCCTCGCGAAGGAGGGCCAGCACGTGCTGCCGGCGCTCCTCAAGGGTCTCCCGGACCGCCTCGACTACCACCCACCGGGGGTGTGCCTCAAGGAGCCGCTGGACGACCGGCTCTTGGAGGACTTCATCGACGGCGGGGATTTGGCGGAGGAGGAGACCCGGATGCTGCTCTCGGGTAGCCATGGTAGGCCTCTTCGTCGGGAGACGTCATTAATCTCTTTATATACTATACTTTCCGGTCTCTTGCAATGCAAATTGGCGCGCGGACCGTAAAAACAAAAGCCACCCAAAGGTGGCTTTTGTATGGGCTTCTCGGTCCGGCTAGTACCGTTCCAACTTTGCTCACCCATTACAGAGGTGTGGCTAGGCTAAGGCCAGGCTTGTTGGCTTCCTTGGCCCGCTCCTCGGTTAGAGCGGGCCTTCCCCGTGTTCGGGGCAATGACTGGAACGGCACTACGAGATTTCCTGTACGGCCCCCGCGCGCCGGGCTTGGTAGCACGGCCTGCAAAATACTGGGCGGTCTGGCACCGGCCGGAAGGGAACGGTCGTCGGCTGGCCGCACTGAGAGCAGACGGCCTCGAAGATCTCCCTCGGTCCGGCGCTGAGCCCACCCCCCCTCCGCATTGCCTTACAGCTCTTGCACCGTTTTGGCTCGTTGGTGAATCCCTTTTGCGCGAAGAACTCCTGTTCCCCGGCCGTAAAGGCAAATTCTTTTCCACACTCCACACACGTCAAGATTTTATCTTGCAAGGTCATGACTTCCTCCTTGATCCTTACCGGTGCATCTTCGATCCTGAGAGCTCTGGTCAATGCTCAAGGCCCCATCCTTTCCTCCTTTGTGTGTTCAACCTTGGATCCCTAAGCGCGGAAAGATGAGCTCGTGAACGTGTTTCACCTGGGTTCGGGCATAGCCCCATGCTTCCTCTTTCCGCGCGCCTTCGGTCTGGTACGGCGGATCGGTGAGGGAGGTCTCTGTGCACCCCTCGGTCCGAAACGGCGACAGAAACGCGGGTGGGAGTTCCGGATCGATCTCGATGCCTGCCATGCGGGCCCAGACTGCGGTCCAGGCTCGGGGGACATTCCCGAGGTTATACCCCCCCCCTCCCAGCGCGAGCCAGCGGGCAGGGCTATGCTCGAACAGCGTGACAGCCCGGAGGAAGCCCCGCATCGTCAGTCGCAGGTTGGACAGGGGATCGCTTCGGTGGCCATCGATCCCCAACTGAGTCACGATCGCATCAGGGCGAAACGCCTCCAGCAGAGGCGGAACCGTCTCCTCGAAGGCCCAGATGAAGATGTCGTCATCGGTCTCCGGCGCGAGGGGAACGTTCACCGAATATCCCTCCCCTTTCCCGGTTCCAATCTCTTCGGGGAAGCCGGTGCCGGGGAAGAGCGTGAGTCCCGTTTCGTGGAGTGAAATAGTCAGCACCTGTTCCGAATCGTAGAAGGCGGCTTGGACCCCGTCCCCGTGATGGGCATCAATATCCACATAGGCCACCCGGAGTCCCTGGTCGACCAGGAAGCTGATGGCCACGGCGGCGTCGTTGATGTAGCAAAAGCCCGAGGCGCGATTGGATGCGGCGTGGTGTAGACCTCCGGCGATATTGAAGGCCCGGGGAATCTCCCCGGAGGCCAAGTGCCGAGCCGCTTCCAACGAGGCACCCGTGAGCAACGCCGAATATGTGAAAAGACCGGGGAAGATAGGGCAATCTCCCGGACCGAGGCCGAATTGCCGGGAGTGGGTTGGCGGAAGCCCTTCATCCGCTTCCCGCAGCACATCCAGATACTCTTTCGTATGAATGCGGAGGAGGTCTTCGTCGGCAGCAGCCGGGACGTCTGCCAGGCGGACATGATTAGGATGGAGGAGGCCGTAAGCCTGGATCAGGTCATGGGTGAGCTTCAGGCGGCGGGTCTTCATCGGGTGAGTGGAGCCGTAGTCAAAGTCCTGATACTTTGGGGTATAGAAGAAAAGGGCCTGGGTTGAGCTGGTCATCATCTGGTGCCTTTGGCGCGAAGAACCTCGACGGGCAGCGGGTCAGTCCTATTCACCGGGGCGACGGTAATCCCCTCTCCGTCCCCCGCGTTTGGTGACGAGCCGGATGTTCTCGATGGTCATGCCTTTGTCCACCGCCTTACACATGTCGTAGATCGTCAGGGCGGCCACCGAGACGGCGGTGAGCGCCTCCATTTCGGCTCCGGTCTTGCCATGCACTTTGACCCGGGACTCGATCTCGATCGTCCCCCGTTTGGCGTGGGAGCTGAACGTGACCTCTGCCGAGGTGATGAGCAGGGGGTGGCAAAGCGGGATGAGGCGATCGACTCCCTTGGCGGCCATGATCCCGGCGACGCGGGCCACGGCCAACACATCCCCCTTGGGGATCGATTTATCGAGGATCATCCGGAGGGCTTTCGGTTGAAGATGGATGGCGCCTCGGGCTGTTGCCTCACGGTCGGAATCAGCTTTTTCGCTGATATCCACCATCCTGGCTCGGCCCAGGGGATCCAGATGGGATAACCGCTGCATTTTTGGCCTGTATATGCTGACGCATGATGGCGTACATTTCGTCCTTGATCTTGAGCTTGGTCTTTTGCAGCTCTTTGCGCTTGCGCTCCTGATCACTGGTCAGGTAGTAGATGCGATCGAATTCCATGATTTTGCAATCAAACTCTCGGTGCTTTTCGGCGAGGTGGCGGAATTCGGTATCTTCCTTCTTGAGCCGCGCAAAGAGCTGCGCCTCCGTTTCATTCATATTTAACCTCCTTTCGGTGGGGAGTTATCCAGAGGAGATGCGACTGCGCAAGGTACAACGATGCGGAAAATGAACTGGCAGGTAAACCGTACGTCGGTGGGATGAGCACTCCGAACAGAACCATATCCCCTAAGGTGTTTAGGTCTGCTAGCTAACTTATTATTCTAATGGGACCATCCAGCAAAGTCAAGGAAAAAACGGGCTCGTGCTCCGGACCAAAGTGCCGCAGCAGTTCGGACAGGCGTGGAAGTAGGCGAAAGTATCGTGCGACGCTACAGCGGGTTGACGGCGGTGCTCTTGAAGGTGAGGTAGACCGGGGCGCCAATGCTCAGCCCGAGGTCCTGGAAAGACTGCTGTGTCAAGCGGACCGTGAAGGGCTCACCCGCCTCCACCCCAACGTTGAGCACCCCTTCGCTGTGCTCCTCGATCCGGATGAGCCGTCCCTGGAGGACATTACGGGCGCTCGATTGGAGTGGCTGTCGCGACACCAGGATCTCATCGGAACCGATGGAGATATGCCCGGTGTCGGACAGTCCAGGGGGGACGGCGATGCGAACCTTGCCGGTGTCGAACCAGGTCATTTCCCCATCGGTCAGGAGACGGCCAGTAAAAAGGTTTTCATACGGGGACGGGGAGAGATGACCATCGATGAGGACCACCACCTCACGCGCCAGTCGGTGGGCCAGGCGAGGGTCGTGGGTGCTGAAGATCAAGGTCTGTCCTCGTTCTCTGATCGCCCGAAATACCTCCTCGAGGGTCGTGGCTGTCGTCTGATCCACGTTGGCAAGGGGTTCGTCCAAGAGGAGGACCTCTGGGTCCAAGACGAGCGCCCTGGCAATGGCCACGCGCTTGACTTCTCCACCTGAGAGCTCCCGGGCCCTCCGTTTCTTGAGCTCCGCACAGCCTACCAGGTCTAGGGCCTGTGACACCGCGTGTTCGATCTCTGCCTTGGGGAAACGGCGAGCCTTGAGGCCGAAGGCGACATTCTCGTGGACCGCCGTATTGAACAGGAGCGGGGTCTGATGGACGAGGCAGACTTTTTGACGAAGCTGCGTGACACTGTCGGGGGCTACCGGCTCGCCTCGGTAGGTCAACACCCCCTGCGCGGGATCCACGAGCCCTGCGAGAATCTTGAGGAACGTGGTCTTGCCCGCTCCGTTTGGGCCCATGACGGCGGTGATTGAGCCAGGCCTGATGGCGAGGTCTTGAACCGTCAGCGCCGTTCGGTCCCCGTATCGCACTTCCACGTGTTGCAAGACAAAGGGCATGGATGTCCCTTACCCTCTTGGGACCAGCAGTCGGAGGCTGATGTTGGTCATCAGAGCGAGGAGGATGAGGATCAAGCCAAGGGCGATAGCAAAGGCAAATTCCCCCTTGCCGGTTTCCAG
>VRUN01000065.1 GCA_019456075.1 Candidatus Methylomirabilota bacterium | reverse complement strand
CTTATATCTCAACGGGGGACGGGTTCAGGACAGCCATGATCTCATGTCCCAGCCGCAAATAGAGTTTCTATTAGACTTACAATGTTATTCTTATTTAGCAATACCTTATCATTGTTTTTATCATAGAACGCTTTAACACCCTTGTCCCCACGTAGAAGACTAGCCATTCAAGTCCTGAAGTCCCTGACGAGCCGATAGTGGCCTTCGGCATGTCGTCGGTGACAATCCTGACTCGCTCGCAAGAAGAGCGCGGTTCAAGGTGCTCGGATCTGGGCCGTCCTCTCTCAAAATCCCTTGCCCGGCTCAGGGTGCTCTGTTAGATTCAGGCTGGAGGACGTGACATGACAACAGCGAATAAACTGCGCGTCGGCGTGCTCGTCTCGGGCCGGGGTTCGAATCTGCAAGCGATCATTGATGCAGGCGAGTCGGGAAAGCTGGACGCAGCCGTGGTTCTTGTGGTCAGTGACGTCGCAGATGCCTATGCCCTCGAGCGAGCCCGTACACATGGCATCCCGCCTCGGTTTGTCGATCCCAAAGCCCACACAAGCCGTGAGACCTTCGATGGCGCGCTGATCTCGGTCTTGACAGAACACCAGGTGGAGTTAATCTGCCTGGCCGGTTACATGCGAATCCTGACCCCCGCCTTTATCAACCACTTCCATCATCGGATCATGAACATCCACCCCGCCCTCCTCCCGTCTTTCCCCGGACTTCACGTTCAAGGCAAGGGCCTTCAGCACGGTGTAAAGTTCTCTGGCTGCACCGTGCACTTTGCCGATGAAAGGGTAGATACCGGGCCGATCATCATTCAGGCTGTGGTCCCGGTCTTTGATGACGATACCGAGCAGACCCTCGCCGCCCGGATTCTGAAATACGAACATCAGATCTATCCCCGGGCGATCCAGCTCTACGCCGAGGGGCGACTCGAAGTCAAAGGACGGCGCGTCTTCTGTCTCGGGAATGAGGCAGACCGAGCCGTGAGAGAGGGATGGGGATATATTCACCCGTAGAGCCTTGAGCGGCGTGGTCTACGACAGAGGATGGAGACAGGACTGATCCGCATCCAGCGGGCTCTCTTGAGCGTCTCGGATAAGACAGGCCTTACCGAGATCGCCAAGGGATTAGTCGAGTCGGGCGTTGAGCTAATCTCCACCGGAAAAACGGCCCAGCATCTCAGAATCGCGGGAATCACCGCCACCGAGGTGGCAGAGGTGACCGGGTTCCCAGAGATGCTGGAAGGCCGCGTCAAGACCCTCCACCCAGCGATTCACGCGGCCATTCTGGCGAGACGTTCAGATCCAGAACACCAGTCGGAATTGGAGCAGCGACACATCTCACCCATCGATCTCGTCGCGGTCAATCTCTACCCCTTCGAGGCCACGATCGCTGAGGAGATTTTGGATCTCACTCGGGCCATCGAGCAGATCGACATAGGCGGGCCTGCCCTCATCCGGTCGGCGGCCAAAAACTTCGAAAGCGTCGCAATCGTGACCCACCCTGGGCAGTACCCCGAGGTCCTTCACGAGATTCGCCAGCACGGCGGAATCTCTCTGAAGACTCGCCTCCGTCTCGCTCAAGAGGCGTTCCAACTCACCACGCGCTACGAGGGAGCCATCGCGAGCTTCTTGAGTACCGTAAGCTCTACCCAGGCCTCTCTCACAACCGAGTGGCCTCATTCCTTTCCCCCCTTCGTTGCCTTCGGTCTGGAAAGGCTCCAGGTGCTTCGGTACGGGGAGAACCCGCATCAGCGAGGGGCACTCTATCGAGGGGTGAAACCCCAGGGACCCAACCTCGCCAACGCCGAGCAACTTCAGGGAAAGGCCCTTTCGTACAATAACCTGTTAGATTTGGATGCGGCGCTGCAGCTTATCGTGGAGTTCCCGGCTGCTGCGGCCTGCATCATCAAGCACAACAATCCCTGCGGAGTCGCCATCGGAGAGCCCCTAGCAGATGCGTATCAACGAGCGCGCAATACGGATCACGTTTCGGCCTATGGCGGGGTGGTCGGCTTCAACCGCATTGTGGATGAGGCAACGGCGAACGAAATCGCGTCGACTTTTGTCGAAGCCGTCATTGCCCCCGACTATTCTGCGGCGGCCCAAGAAATACTGCGCGCGCGCGTGAACCTCCGACTCATGCGGATCCCATCCAAGGAGTGGGTCCTGGCCTCTGACCCGTGGGACATACGCCGCATCTCTGGCGGCCTGCTCCTCCAAGACAGAGACCAGGTCGATCTGGATAAGACGGCCTTCACCGTGGTGACCAAACGGCAGCCGACCCCTACGGAATGGGAGGCGCTGACCTTCGCATGGAAGGTAGTGAAACACGTGAAATCGAATGCCGTCGTCTTCACCACTGTTACGACCACCGTGGGGATCGGGGCCGGACAAATGAGCCGGGTAGACTCGTGCCGGCTGGCCATCATGAAGGCAGAGTCGTCCCTGAAGGACACCGTGGTAGCGTCCGACGCCTTCTTTCCCTTCCGGGACGGGATCGATGCGGTCGCCCAGGCTGGTGCGACGGCCGTAATCCATCCGGGGGGCTCCGTGCGCGACGCCGAGGTCATTCAAGCGGCTGACGAGCATGGCATGGCCATGGTGTTTACCGGGACTCGCCACTTCCGCCACTAATTGTCGGTTCACGGTTCACAAATAGTTCATAGTTCACGGATAATTCACAGTCTACCGTTTAGAACTGAAATACTGGCGTTCCTGATCTCATTGTGAACAGTGAACGGTGCACCAAACGTAAGGGAGGTTGATGATGAAAATCCTCATGGTTGGACAGGGGGGAAGGGAACATTCCCTCCTCTGGAAGCTGGCCCAGAGTCCCGAAAAGCCCCTCCTCTACGCCGCCCCGGGTAACGCCGGGATGGCCCAGATCGCTACCTGTATCACCATTGGAGCCACCGACATCGTCAACCTCGTGGACTTTGCGTCCCAAGAGAAAATCGACCTCACCCTGGTGGGTCCAGAGGTCCCCCTGACCCTCGGAATCGTCGATGCATTCGAGGCGCGCGGCCTCAAGATCTTCGGCGCCCGCCGCGACGCCGCCATGATCGAAGGAAGTAAGAGTTTCGCCAAGAACCTGATGCGGAAATACAAAATCCCCACCGCCGATTACGAAGTCTTCGATGACCCCAAAAAGGCCAAAGCCCATCTGGATAAGGTCGGGGCACCCATCGTGGTCAAAGCCGACGGTTTGGCTGCCGGCAAGGGGGCCATTGTCTGCCCGACGCTTGAGGCTGCCCATCAGGCAATCAACATGATCATGGAGGAGCGCGCCTTTGGTGACGCAGGATCACGGGTGGTCATTGAAGAGTGTCTCACGGGTGAGGAGGCATCCTTCCTCGCCTTTACCGATGGCAAGACGGTCCTGCCAATGGCCTCTTCGCAGGATCACAAACCGATCTACGACAACGATCAGGGACCCAACACCGGGGGCATGGGGGCGTACTCGCCCGCCCCGGTCGTCACCGACGACGTCCACAAAAAGATCATGGACCGGGTCATGCTCCCTGCTGTCCAGGGGATGGCGGCAGAAGGCTACCCTTACAAGGGAGTACTCTACGCCGGCCTGATGATCAAGGATGGCGAACCCCGGCTCTTGGAGTTCAATGCCCGCTTCGGTGATCCGGAGGCGCAACCGCTCGTCGCGCGCATGGCGTCAGACTTGGTCCCTGTTCTTGAAGCGGTGATTGACGAACGTCTCCACGAGGTGACACTCGAGTGGCGGCCTGAACCGACGGTCTGTGTGGTGATGGCCTCGGGCGGATACCCTGGCTCCTACGAAAAGGGAAAAGTCATCTCCGGACTCGACGAGGCAGCAAGCGTCCCTGGCGTGGTGATTTTTCACGCCGGTACCGCCCTGAAAAACGGCAAAGTCGTCACCGACGGGGGCCGGGTCCTCAACGTCAACGGTATCGGCAAGGACATCCGCGAAGCGATTGCAAACGCGTACCAAGGCGTCAAGAAGATCTACTGGGAGGGCGTCCATTATCGGAACGACATCGGCAAGAAGGCGCTCGACCGCCTGGCGCAATAGTTCAGGGTTTACGCTTCATAGTTCACAGAAGGCTTCTTCCGTTGTACTATGGTGTCCACGTGACAGGATGGGGGATGAACATGTCGATGATCAGTTGCAGGTCCTTTCAACCCTTAGCCCTGAACCCTGAACCATGAACCCGAAACCGAAAAAGCCTGTGGTCGGGATCGTGATGGGAAGTGACTCGGACTTTCCCATCATGGAGGAAACCGCCAAGGCACTCAAGTATTTTGGCATTCCCCATGAGGTGCGGGTGATCTCGTGCCATCGGGCCCCTGCCCAGGTGATCGAGTACTCTCGATCCGCCCGCACGAGAGGGCTCAACGTGATCATTGCGGGGGCGGGCGGGGCAGCTCACCTTGCGGGGATCATTGCCGCCGAGACAACGCTCCCGGTCATCGGGGTTCCCATTGAATCGAGCCCGCTCCACGGGATCGACGCCCTCCTCTCCACCGCCCAAATGCCTAGCGGGGTCCCCGTCGCCACCATGGCGGTGGGTAAAGCCGGTGCAAAAAATGCTGCAATATTTGCTGCTGAAGTATTAAGTATTTGCGATGGAAATATAAACAAGAAGCTTAAGAAATTTAAGGCCTCGTTGGTACAAGAAGTGACCGCCAAAGATCGCGCCGTCGCCCAGCGATTGAAGTAGGCATACCTGGAGGAGAGAATGACCGAGGTCCAAGAAACTGTCCGCCTGACCACGCTCTCCCATGGCGCGGGTTGAGCCTGTAAGATCAGTCCGGCGGACCTGGCTCAGGTGCTGAGTCAGCTACCAACCTTCACCGATCCCAACATTCTGGTGGGGACGAAGACCGCCGACGACGCCGCGGTGTATCAACTCACCGAGGAGTTGGCCATCGTCCAGACGGTGGACTATATCACTCCCGTCGTGGATGACCCCTATGCCTGCGGGGCGGTGGCTGCGGCCAATTCCTTAAGCGATGTCTACGCCATGGGGGCACGGCCGATCTTCGCTCTGAACGTCGTCGGCTTCCCTGCCGGGAAACTTCCCCTTCGCGTCCTCACCGCCATCCTTCAGGGCGGTGCCGATAAGGTGAGAGAAGCGGGAGCATCCGTCGTAGGCGGACACAGCATTGATGATCCTGAGCCCAAGTATGGGCTCGTGGTCACTGGTCTCGTGCACCCCCAAAAGGTCGTCACCAACGCAGCTGCCCAGGTCGGGGATGACCTGGTCCTCACCAAACCACTCGGCCTGGGGATTATCACGACCGGGATCAAGGGGGAACAGGCCTCGCCGAAGACCATAGACGAGGCAGTCCACGTTATGACGACATTGAACAATACTGCCGCGGACGCGATGATCGAGGTGGGAGTCAATGCGTGTACCGACGTCACCGGTTTTGGCCTCCTCGGGCACCTTCATGAGATGACATCAGGCAGCGGTGTGGGCGCCCGCATCTCCCTCTCGGCCGTCCCGGTCCTCCCCGAGGCCTGGACGCTGGTCAAGAAGGGGATCTGCCCCGGCGGGACCAAGCGGAATCGGGAAGCGCTTGCGGGGAAAGTTACGTGGGCGCCCGAAATTACCGATGAGGGCCAACTGATTCTCTGCGATGCGCAGACCTCCGGCGGGCTTTTGATTGCAGTGCCCAAACCAAAAAGTGCAAAATTGATTGAGCGCCTTCAGGCCGCCAAGACCCTCGCCGCTGCCCGGATCGGCGAGATCGTCGCGGATACTGGCCAGATCGAGGTGATCCCTTAGCCCTCCTGAAATAGCCTTCTGATAACTGAACCCGTTGCCAGCGTCCTCCGCCATGTTCCTTTCCCCTTCACACACACTGTTCAAAGCCCTCGCACAGGCAACCGTAAGAGCCGGCACCTTCGAAGTGGAGAGCGCATGACCGATAACGCAGAGCATCTGGCGGAGCGGCTCCACCTTGCCTTTCAGCTGGAAGGGCTCTCGGTGGGGGTTATTCAAATCCGGCCCCATCATCTCGGCTTGGTCGAGGTGGAGATTGACGGCGAAGGGCCGTTCATCCTTTCGTCGGCCGTCCTAGAGACTTCGGATCCGGAGGCGGGGTACGTCTCTGAGGACCTTCGGGCATGGATCGATGAGGTGTATCTGAAACTGTACGGCCCCCATGAGATTTAAGTCTATTTCCATGGAATGTGAGCCTTAGGCGACGGGAGGGTCGAGCGATGAAGGCGATTCGCGTGCACCAGTTTGGCGGGCCAGAGGTCCTCAAGTTCGAAGAGCTCTCCATTCCCCAGCCCGGACCAGGGCAGGCCCTGGTAAAGATCGAAGCGTCCGGTGTGAATTTCATCGACGTCTATCACCGGACCGGTCTCTATTCCTCCCCCCTCCCACGCCTCATGGGTGTCGAAGGAGCCGGCGTCGTCGAGGCCGTAGGCGCGGATGTTGCTGAGGTCCAGGTCGGAGATCGCGTGGCCTACGCTTTCACCGGTGCCCCAGGAGCCTACGCGGGACATACCCTGGTCCCCGCAGTGCGTCTGGTCACCCTGCCTAGCGCCGTCGACTCTCGCACGGCGGCAGCCGCCATGCTGCAGGGCATGACGGCCCACTACCTTGTCCACTCTGCATATCCCCTGAAAAAAGGTGATGCATGTGTGATCCATGCGGCGGCAGGGGGTGTCGGCCTGCTCCTCTGCCAGATGGCCAAGCAACTCGGGGCACGCGTCTTCGCCACAGTCTCCACCGAAGACAAGGCTCGCCTCGCTCAAGAAGCAGGGGCCGACGCAGGAATCTGTTATACGGAGCAGGACTTTGAGACCGAGGTCAAGCGCCTCACCGACGGCCAAGGCGTGCAGGTCGTCTACGACTCGGTCGCGAAGGATACCTTTGAGAAGAGCTTAAACTGTTTGGCACCCAGGGGGTATCTGGTCCTCTACGGGCAGTCGAGCGGCCCTGTCCCTCCCTTCGACCTAAACCACCTGAGCGCGAAGGGTTCCCTATTTTTGACTCGTCCCACCCTTACGCACTACACACGCACGCGCGAGGAACTCCTCGAGCGAGCCCACGATGTCCTGAAACAGATTTCCGCCAGCACCCTCAAAATTCGGATCAGCGCGACATTCCCCCTCGCCGAGGCCGCCGAGGCGCATCGCCAGCTCGAAGGCAGAAAAACGACCGGCAAGGTCCTGCTTATACCCTAGCCACCCCACGTCATGACCGATATCCGACGACCGATGGCCATCAAGAATAGCGGTTAGCTATGAGCTCATTTAAATAAACCGGATTACCAATTAGCAGGTCCACCCGACCAACAACCCGTAACCTTCGGCGAGGATTTGTAGTTGTAACCTTCCCAGGGGGTCGGAAGCCTGCCCGCGACAGCCAAAGGGGATTGCACCAAGGCATTGACACAAACCAGGTCTTCGGCGATGCTATAGCCCCTGACAGGGAAAGCGGAGATGGAAAACGGGGTAGGCATAGCCCCTAGCTCACCTCCGGCACAATCGACGGCGCACCAAGCATTCAGACGCCCTCTCAGGCGGAGCACGGCCTGGGAGGGCGTTTTGGTTTTTGGAGGCTATTGCCAAAACGTAGACA
>VRUN01000008.1 GCA_019456075.1 Candidatus Methylomirabilota bacterium | reverse complement strand
CAGGTGGGAAAGGAGGTCGGGCTCCACTACCAGACTCACCGCGGAATTGGCGTCCACCATGCAGCAGCTATTCGCCGCGGTGAACGCCTGAAGGCAAGCATTTTTGTGGGTGGACCCCCGGCGCATACCTTTGCCGCGGTCATGCCTCTGCCTGAGGGGCTCACAGAGCTGCTTTTCGCTGGCATGCTCGGTGGCCGCCGATTTCGGTACACGGTGCGGGACGGCTTTGTCATCTCGGCGGATGCGGACTTCTGCATCACCGGGACCATCGATCCCAAGAAAACGCTCCCGGAGGGACCCTTCGGCGATCACCTGGGATACTACAGCCTCACCCACGATTTTCCCGTCCTCGAGCTTCAGAAAGTCCATCATCGCAAGGACGCCATCTGGCCCTTCACCGTGGTCGGCCGTCCACCTCAGGAGGACACCTCCTTTGGGCAGCTCATCCACGAAATCACGCAACCAATGGTTCCCGTAGAAATCCCCGGCGTCAAGGCCATCCACGCGGTGGACGCCGCCGGTGTCCACCCTCTTCTTCTCGCGATCGGCAGCGAGCGGTACGTTCCTTATGGTGAGCGGATTCCCCAGGAAATTCTGACCATCGCAAATGCCCTGCTCGGTTTTGGCCAGTGCTCCCTCGCAAAGTACCTTTTCATCGTTGCGGGGGAAGACAACCCCGACCTCGATGTCCATCAGATCGAACAGTTCCTCGGGCACGCCTTGGAGCGGGTTGACTGGACGCGGGATCTTCACTTCCAAACCCGGACGACCATCGATACGCTCGACTACTCGGGAACAGGACTGAATGCCGGATCCAAACTCGTCATTGCTGCGGCGGGCAGCAAGAAGCGGGAGCTGGCGAGAAGAATCCCGGAGAATTTCATGCTGCCAGGGGGTTATTCCGAATGTGCCCTCGCCATGCCCGGGATCGTCGTCGTCCAGGGACCGCCATTCTCCAATTACGACAAGGCCGAAATGGAACTGCACGCGTTCACGAGCTTTCTCGACGAGCGGTGTAACCTCGAAGGCATCACCCTCATCGTCCTTGTGGATGATGCCGAATTCACCGCGAGGAACTTGAGAAACTTCATTTGGGTGACCTTTACCCGGTCGAATCCTTCCCATGACATCCATGGGGTCGGAAACTTTATCGAGCACAAGCACTGGGGATGCCGGAAGGCCCTGATCATCGATGCGCGGCTGAAGTCCCATCACGCCCCCCCGCTTATCGAGGACCCCGAGGTGACCAAAAAGGTGGACGCTTTAGCCACGAAGGGGAAGAGTCTACACAGCATTTTATAGGTGCCCACCTCAAGCAGTCAGCTGTCCGCTTTCAGCAGTGAGCTCCGAAGCCCACGAGTTGATGGCTGACCGCTGCGGTCCATATTGCTGATAGCCGATTGCTAGTTGCTGACAGCTTTCTCTAGCGGGCTCGGGTGACGCGGGAAGACCGGCTGGTATAGAAGCTCAAGGTCTTGAGCATGACGGAGAGGTCCACGTTCTGTACCTTGACCCCCTTGGGAACCGTAAGTTGGGTCGGGGCGAAGTTGAGGATGGCATTTATCCCTGTAGTCACCAACTGATCGGCGACGGCCTGGGCCGCCCCTGCGGGAACCGTGATGATTCCCATCTTGATCCTCCGCCGCTTGAGGATGGGGACGATCTTCTCTACGTGGCAGACAGGGATGCTGCCAATCCGCCGGCCCACCTTGCTGGCGTCGGTATCGAAGACCACGGATATGCGAAACCCCCGCTGCTGAAAGCCCCGGTAATTCAAGAGGGCGGAGCCTAGGTTCCCTAGACCCACCAAGGCCACCCCCCACTCCTGGTTGAGTCCCAGGATTCGCTCCAGATTCTGCTTGAGCCCTTCGGTGTAGTATCCGAGACCCCGAACCCCGAACTGACCAAAGTACGCTAAATCCTTGCGAACCAGGGCAGAGTTCAACCCGAAGCGCTCAGCCAACTGCTGGGAAGAGACGGTGCTCATCCCATCGGCGATGAAGGCCTCTACACACCTGAGGTAGATACTCAGGCGGGTGACCGTCTTCTCAGGGATTCGAGGCTTGATCGGCCGCTCCCCCCTCTCTCGCTTCATCCGCCTTTACCCCCAAAAACTTTGGACCGACCGGACCGCCAGATCCCACACCCCCGCCGGGAGGAGCCCTAACTGTAGTATCGCCGCCGTCGCGAGAAATAGGGTGACCAAGATGGCGGGGGAAAGTACTGGACTCGAATGCCCTTCCCGTGGTTCCTCCATGTACATCACCACCACGACCCGGAGGTAGAAAAAGACGGAGATCAGACTACACACAACGGCGATAATCACCAGGCCCACATAATCGGCCTCCACCGCAGCACTGAAGATATAAAACTTTCCCATGAATCCCCCGGTGGGCGGGAGACCTGCCAGCGAAAACATAAACACCGCCATACTGAAGGCCAACACGGGATGGCGGAAGCCCAATCCGGCATACGAGGAAAGGGTCGGACTCTCTTCCCCCTGCCGGGCCAGCGCGATAATCACGGCGAAGGCTCCCAGGTTCATGAAGGCGTAGACGACGAGGTAAAAAAGGATACTGGAAAATCCGCGGCTCGTACCGGCCACTACGGCCACCAAGAGATAGCCGGCGTGGGCGATAGAGCTGTAGGCCAGCATCCGCTTAATGCTCTGCTGCGTCAGAGCGGCGATATTCCCCACCCCCATGGTGAGGAGGGCAACCACCCACAGGGGGGGAATCCATTCGGGGGGGAGCGGGGACAGCGCGGTTCCGAAGACTCGCAGGAGTGCGGAAAAGGCCGCCGCCTTCGTCCCCGCAATCATAAAAGCGGTAACGGGCGTCGGGGCTCCCTCATAGACATCCGGCAACCACATGTGGAAGGGGACCGCGGCGACTTTGAAGGCAAGGCCCACCAGAAGGAGGCCGACCCCTAAGAAGACCAGGGGGTTCTCCCAGGCCGCGCCGTGGCCCAGATGGGCAGCGATGCTCTTCAGTCGAGTACTACCCACAGCTCCGTAAAGAAAGGCGATCCCATACAGGAGAAAGGCCGAGGCAAAGGCGCCCAAGAGAAGATACTTGAGCGCAGATTCATTAGATCGTACATCCCCTCGGAGGAATCCAGACAGGATATAGAGGGGGATGGAGAGAGCCTCAAGACCCAAGAAGACCATGATGAGATCTGCTGCCGAGGCCATCACCATCATGCCTAGGGTCGCGAAGAGAACCAGGGTGTAGTACTCACCCTGGTGCGTTCCCTCCTGCTCCACGCTCTTGACCGAGACCAAGATGGTGAGAGCCGCAATAAGCAGGAACACGAGATGAAAGAATCGGGAGAAGTCATCGACAATGAGCATCTCCGCCACCACCCGCTCCTGTCCACCAAACCCGTGGACCAGTAACGCCATCGTAATCAGCAACCCCGTCAGTCCCAAATACGCGAGCCGGACCCGATGTCGCGGGGAGAGGAACAGGTCGAGCAAGAGCGTCCCCAGGGCGGTCGCCGTGAGGAGGAGGAAAGGGGCCATCCCTCCCCAATCCAGCTGCGTACCGGTCACGCTCACCTCTGCCTCCTCGCTTCGCGGTTCAGAGTTGATAGTTCAGGGTTCATGGATAGCCCGTGAATTGCGCCTCTGCCATGAACCACGAACTCTGAACCATGAGCGGGGGAGGGGTTCATGATGGATGGTTTATGGTTCATGGAAGATGTTTCAGCGTTCATTGCTCTTTTTCCCTGAACTGTGAACCCTGAACTGTGAACCGATTGGCGGCGCTCGACCTGGACGATAACGCGCTCGACCGAGGCCTCCATCCGGCGAAGGAAGGGGGTGGGATACACGCCGATCCACACGATCAGGATAATGATGGGGATCAGGACGATCCGCTCGGTCCAGTTGAGATCTGAGAGGCCTGCGTTCTCTTGATGAATGACAGGACCAAAGAGGACTCGGCGGATCATGGCAAGCATATACCAGGCCGCCCAGATGATCCCCGTCACCGCGACAATGCCGTATACCGGATGCACCCGGAAGGTCCCCAAGAGGATCAGGAACTCTCCCACGAATCCATTCAAGCCCGGCAGACCGATGGAGGAGAGGGCCACGAGGAGGAACATCCCGGCAAACACCGGGACCACGCGGAAGAGGCCGCCGAAGTCGGTAATCATCCGGCTATGGCGTCGTTCATAGATCATCCCGACGAGAAGGAAGAGAGCCCCGGTGGAAAGACCGTGGTTGACCATCTGAAGAACAGATCCGGCGATCCCCTCTCCGTTCAGCGCAAAGATCCCCAGCACCACGAAACCCAGGTGGCTCACACTGGAATACGCCACGAGACTCTTCAGATCAGGCTGCACCATTGCCACCCACGCCCCGTAGATGATCCCCACGAGGGCGAGTCCCGAGATCCAGGGGAGGAAGGTCACGGTGGCCTGGGGGAACAGGGGGAGCGCAAAACGGAGAAAGCCGTAGGTTCCCATCTTCAGGAGGACCCCGGCCAGAAGCACGCTCCCCGCTGTGGGGGCTTCTACATGAACGTCCGGGAGCCAGGTATGAAACGGAAAGAGGGGAACCTTGATGGCAAAGGCGAGGGCAAAGGCGAGGAAGAGCCAGAATTGGATCGCGGGAGGGATCTCAGCATTCATCAGGACCGTGAGATCAAAGGTGGGACCCCCTCCCGCCCGGCCGTGGAGCCAGGCCACTGCAATAATGGCCACGAGCATCAAGAGCGAACCGGCCATCGTGTAGAGAACAAACTTCATCGTGGCATAGATCCGTCTGGGCCCGCCCCATATCCCGATGATGAAGTACATAGGAATCAGCGTGCCCTCCCAAAAAACATAGAAGAGGACCAGATCCAAGGCAAGGAAGACCCCGATCATGCCCGTCTCGAGCAGGAGCATGGCCACCATGTACTCCTTCATCCGGTGTTTAATACCTGAAGAGGCGAGGATGGTGAGCGGCGTGAGGAATGTGGTCAAGAGGACGAGAAAGAGGCTAATCCCATCAACACCGAGTTTGTATTGGATCCCGAGGCTCGGAATCCAGGCCGCCGCCTCGACGAATTGCATCTCCCCGACTCCCAGTTCAAATCCCGTATAGAGCCTGAGGGAGACGAGAAACGTGAGGACCGAAGTGCCCAGGGCACCCCAGAAAATTAGGTTCCGCCGTCGCCGGGGAATGATCAAGAGGCCGAGGGTCCCCACCACAGGAAGAAAGGTGATCAGACTCAAAAGCGGCATCCCCTACCTCCCCCAGACCAGATAACCCAAGAAGATGACGACACCGACAAGAATAGAGAGGACGTAGTTGAAGACCACCCCGGTCTGGATCCGCCGGAGCCCCCAACTTCCCATCTCCATCAATCGGGCTACCCCATTTACGGCCCCGTCCACCACGGCCACGTCAAACCCCCGCCAGAGAAAAAACGCTAGGCGGTCGAGGGGACCCACGACCCAATCTTGATAGAACTCATCCACATAATATTTGTGATAGACCACCCGGTAGAGTCCCTGGAGCCGCGCGGCCCAGATCTCCGGGACGTTTCGCCAGCTGACGCTGACGTAAAAGAGATACCCCACCCCGATTCCGGCCCCCGCTACAAGGAGGGACAGCACGGCCATGGGGACGGCCAGGCCATGCGCCGCCGCCTGCGCCGCGCCCCCATGGTGCAGCACCGGGGCGAGAAACTGGTGAAACGGGCCCTGCTCGGGGGGAATCCCGACAAAGCCAGCCACCACGGAGCAGACCGCCAGCACAATGAGGGGAATCCCCATCGTGGGCGGGGCGTCATGAATGTCGTGGGCATGGTGTGGATCGCCCCGGTACTCCCCCTCGAACGTGAGGAAGTAGAGCCGGGCCATGTAAAAGCCGGTCAGAAATGCTCCCGCTAGCCCCAGAAACCAGAGCACGTAAAAGCCCCCGTTGAACGCCGCAAAGAGGATCTCGTCCTTCGACCAGAACCCCGCGAACGGAAAGATCCCCGCATTCGCCAGCGCCCCCACGGCAAACGTGTACGCTGTGACCCGCATGTGAGGGCGCAGTCCCCCCATCCGTTGAATGTCCTGCTCGTGGTGCAGCGCATGAATCACCGCCCCCGCCCCCAGAAAGAGTAACGCCTTGAAGGCGGCATGGGTGTACAGATGGAAGATGCCGCTCGCAAAGGCCCCCACCCCCACCCCCAGGAACATGTACCCTAGCTGTGAGATGGTCGAGTACGCGATCACCCGCTTGATGTCATTCTGGACGCAGGCGATGGTCGCCGCGAAGATGGCAGTCAGTGCCCCCACCCACGCCACCACGGCCAAGCTGAACGGCGCCAGGGTGTACAGGGGGCTCGAGCGGGCCACCATATAGATCCCTGCCGTCACCATGGTGGCCGCGTGGATCAGCGCCGAGACCGGGGTCGGCCCCTCCATGGCGTCGGGGAGCCAGACGTATAGCGGCAGCTGGGCACTCTTGCCTATGGCCCCGATGAACAGCGCCAGGGTGATCCAGGTGACGACCGACAGCCCCCCCCCGGCCGGCGCGGTCAGCACCCCGTGCAGCCCCTCGGCCTGGTGAAAGACCTCCCCGTACTGGAGCGTCCCGAAGGTCGTCCAGATCAAGAATAGCCCCAGCAGAAATCCGGCGTCCCCCACGCGGTTGACGACAAAAGCCTTCTGGGCCGCGCTGGCCGCGGCCGGCCTTTCGAACCAGAACCCGATCAAGAGATACGAACAGAGCCCTACCCCCTCCCAGCCCACGAACAGGAGGAGATAGTTATTCGCCAGGACCAAGAGGAGCATGAAGAAGGCAAAGAGGTTGAGGTACGCAAAAAACCTGGCGAAATCACGATCCTCCCCCATGTAGCCGATCGAATAGACGTGGATGAGAAACCCGACCCCAGTCACCACCAGAATCATCACCGCTGAGAGCGGGTCGAGGAGAAAGCCCGCGGCAGCCTTGAAATCCGCGATCCGGATCCAGGTGAAGAGTTCCTGCTCCAGGTGTCTGAGGTGAGGAGCAAGGTTTATGAGGTGGAAGAAAAGGCCGAGACTCACGCCGAACGAGATCCCCATCGCGCCGCAGGCCACCCAACTGACCCAGAGACGGGCGAGTCGCCGTCCGAGAAAAATGTTCACGAGAAAACCCGCCAAGGGGAATGTCGGCACCAACCAGATGAGATTTTCCATGGAAAATCCCTCGTTCACAGTTCTCAGTTCACGGTTCACAGATAAAAGATAGAACCGGTTTTGGCTGTTACCGTGAACCATGAACTATGAACTCTGAACCGTTCTTATCCCTTCAACAGATGGATCTCGTCCACGTTCACCGTCTCCATGTTTCGAAAGAGGGCAATGATGATCGCCAAGCCCACGACCACTTCTGCCGCGGCCACGGTCATGACAAAAAAGACAAAGACGTGCCCATCCAGGGAGTGGAGGAAACGGGAAAAGGCGACGAAAGTCAGATTGACCGCGTTCAGCATCAGCTCGATGGACATAAAGATAATGAGGGCGTTACGTCGGGTAGCCACCCCAACTACCCCTACGATGAAGAGGAAGCCGCTCAGAAGGAGGTACGCCCACAGAGGAACCATGAACCCTCTACTCCGGCCTGCGTTTGGCCAGGACCATCGCCCCAATCATGGCGGTGAGAAGAATTAACGATGTCAACTCAAAGGGGACCAGGTACTCGCGAAAGAGGATCCGCCCTACCGCTTGGGTATTTCCGAGCATCCTGAGTGTCTCCAGATCATAGGAGCCCTGGGATCCGAGGATGATCCTGGGGCCTATACCCAGGGCCAGCTCGGCCAGGAGGAGTGCCGCCAAGATCAACCCAAGAAGCATCCCGGCCTGACCAAACCGCACCGGAGGGTGGTCCTCGGGCCGAAGATCGAGCAGCATGATAACAAAAAGGAAGAGGACCATAATGGCCCCGGCATACACGATGATGTGCACGAAGGCGATCAGCTGGGCATGGAGGAGAACGTAGAGCCCCGCTTGGGCGAAGAACGTGAGGATCAAGCAGAGGGCGCTGTAAATCGGACTCCGCTGCAACACCATCCCCACCGCTGCCGCACCAGCCAAGAGAGCAAAGGTTAGAAAGAGCGCCCACTCCATCCCATCACCTCAGGCGAGGATGAGGATCGCCGCCGCCGTGAACATCACGTTGGCCAAGGCCAGGGGGAGCAGGACCTTCCAGCCGAAGCCCATCAGCTGGTCGTATCGGAACCGGGGAAGGGTGGCACGGACCCAGATAAAGAGGAAGATGAAACCGAAAACCTTGAGGAGGAACCAGACCACAGGGGGTAAGAGAGGCCCCTGCCATCCACCCAAAAACAGGGTGGTCGCAAGTGCAGAGACAGCGATCATGTTGGCGTACTCTGCCAAAAAGAACATGGCGAACTTCATGGAGCTATACTCGGTGTGGAACCCGGCGACGAGCTCCGTCTCCGCTTCTGGCAGGTCGAAGGGGGCCCGGTTGAGTTCGGCATTGCTGCTGATCATGAAGATGACGAAACCGAGAAACTGGGGAATGACATTCCACTTGGGGAAAATCCCGTACCAGTTTCCCCCTTGGGCTTCGACGATATCGACTAGACTCAGCGACCCGGTCATCATCACGACGCCCAGGACCGAGAGCCCCAAGCTGAGTTCGTAGCTCACCATCTGGGCCGCAGAGCGCAAACCCCCGAGGAGGGAGTATTTACTGTTCGAAGCCCAGCCGGCCAGCACAATCCCGTACACCCCCAGCGATCCCACCGCAAAAACGTAGAGGAGCCCGACGTTTATATCGGTGATCACAAACGACGGCCCAAAGGGGATTACGGCGAAGACGATCAGGGCCGGGATGAAGCTGACAGCGGGGGCGAAGATAAAGATGAACCGGTCGGCGTTGGTGGGAACAATGTCCTCCTTGAAGAGGAGTTTGATCCCATCGGCGATGGGTTGTAGCAGTCCGAACGGGCCAACCCTGGAGGGGCCGAAGCGGACTTGGATATCACCGATCACCTTCCGCTCGAGCAACGTAAGATACGCCACCGCGAGGAGGACCAAGCCCATGACCAAAGCAATCTTGAAGACGGCGGCGAGCAAGAAGCCCATCATCTCCTGCCTGATGACCGTTGACCGACGACCGACGACCGAAAATGAGCCTTTTGATTCTTGACGGTCATCGGATAACGGTCATCGGTCATCGTGTATCGGGACACCGAGCGATCCAATAGCTTCGTACTGGATACCGTTGAAGGCAGGATGCTCCTCTGCCAAGCGTTGCCAGATCTCACCCGGAGTCAAAGGAATCACGGGGCGGCCGAGCCCGACCGCTACCTGTCTGAGGACTTCCCCCACGGGCACGATTTTTTCCTTTGAGTCGATGGCCCTCCGAAGGCGTTGGATCCGACCGCCAAAGTTAATGATGGTCCCCTCCTTCTCTGCATAACCCAGAGCGGGAAAGACCAGGTGGGCCCGAGATGTCACAGGCGACTCCCGGACCGCCCAAATCGCCAGAAGATCAATGCGGTCCATGAACTTCTCCAGTTCTTCTCCGAGGGTCGGCTCCTCCCAGGGGTCTACCTCAAACAGAAGGAGGGCCTTGAGGCTCCCCGTGGTCGCAGCCTCGAGCATTGCGCGCGTCCCCAACCCTTCCGGGCCGGGACCAAGGTTCATCAACTTGGCCGTTTGGGTATTCGGACTCTTGTCCGTTCGCCTGAGGAGATGATCTTCCGCCTCGTCCCGCTCCTGCGTCTGGACGGGACTCACACGGTAATCGAGGTGGGGCGTCTCAATGACCTGCCGGAGGAAGGACCCGGTGGCGTAGAGTTCCTCAGTCGTCAGCCACGTGGAAAGTAGCCCTCCGATGGCTTGCGGCCCGTGCTGGTCGAGGATCCCCCGCAGTCGCTCCACGAGGATGGAGATCGCTTCGTCCCAGGTCACCGGTACCTGGGCCTCTCCCCTTCGCACGAGGGGACCTTTCAAGGCGGTCTGCCCGCGTCGAGGATAGGCATCAAACCGTCCCTCGTCACACATCCAGTACCCGTTCACCTCCGGGTTATGCCTCGGGCGGACCCGGAGGACCTCCTCTCCCCCCTCCCGCAGATGGCGAACGTCCAACACGATGCTACAGCCCCGACTGCAGGCCGGACAGGTACTCTCCACCTGCTTGACGAGGTCCCATGGCCGAGATGTGAACCGGTATGGCTTGCTGGTCAGGGCCCCCACCGGGCAGAGGTCGATGACGTTGCCTGAATACGCGTTATCCAGTTCCTTCCCCGGAAAGAGGATGATCTCCGCCCTGTCCGCCCGGTACCCGACCCCCAACTCACCGGTCCCCACGATATCCCGGCAGAATCGCACGCACCGGGTGCAGAGGATGCACCGCTCGGCATCGAAGACGATATGCGGGCCGATGACGCGGTGCTTGTCGCGGTGAATCTTGTCCTCGAGCGTCCGAGAAGCCCCGGGGCCGTAACGCAGGGTGTAGTCCTGAAGGGGGCACTCCCCTCCTTTGTCGCAAATCGGACAATCCAAGGGATGGTTGAGCAGATAGAACTCCAGGACCCCCCGCCTGGCCTCCTCCACATGCGGTGTCTGGGTATGGACAACCATCCCTTCCGTCACCGGTGTCGCACAGGCAATGAGAAGCTTCGGGGCCTTCTCCACCTCAACGAGACACATCCGACAGACCCCCTCGATGGGGAGCCCAGGGTGATAGCAGTAATAGGGGATCTCAATCCCGAGCTGCTCCCCCGCCTGGATGATCATGGTTCCGGGTGCCACCTGGACCGGTCGGCCGTCAACAGTGAGCGTTACGAGCTTTGGCGTCTCCTCGCTCATGGCTAATCCGAATCCTCAGTCCTCAACCCTCAGCACTATGCCCGAAACGGGCACCGCCCCTGCTGGATGTGTGCCTCGAATTCCTCGCGAAAGTAGTGCATATAGCTCTCCGTGGGCATCGCCGCCGAATCGCTCAAGACGCAGATTGTCTGCCCCTTCATGTTGCGACAGACATCCTTGAGTACCTCGAGATCGGCCATCTGCCCCCGCCCGTCCTCGATCCGCTTCAGGATCTTGTGGAGCCAGGCGGTCCCCTCACGACACTGGGTACACTGGCCACAGGATTCATGGTGGTAAAACCGGTTGATCACCTCCCCCACCTTCACCATGCAGGTGGTCTCGTCCAGGACAATGACAGCCCCTGAACCTCCCATCGATCCGGCAGCGGCGAGCGACTCGAAATCCAGGCCGACATCCAGGTGATCTGCGGTGAGTGTCGGCGCAGAGCTCCCGCCCGGGATGATCGCCTTGATTCTGCGATCATCGAGTATCCCGCCAGCATGTTCGTAGATCAACTGTCGCAATGTGGCGTTCAACGGGAGCTCGTAGTTCCCCGGGCGGCGGACGTGACCACTCACCGAGAAAACCCGGGTGCCCGTACTCTTCGGGGTCCCCATACTGGCAAACCACTTGGGGCCTCGGACGATGATATGCGGGATGTTGCAGAGCGTTTCCACATTGTTCACCACCGTCGGACACTGATAGAGGCCCTTCACCGCCGGAAAGGGGGGCCGGATCCTTGGCTCGCCCCGCTTCCCCTCGAGCGACTCGATGAGAGCCGTTTCTTCTCCACAAATATAGGCGCCTGCCCCTCGATGGAGGTAGACATCCAGATTGAAATCGCTTCCCAGGATCTTCTTTCCGAGGAAGCCGTGCGCATACGCCTCCTGGAGGGCCCGTTCCAGGATCGCGACCGCCTCCAGGAACTCACCGCGAAGATAGATATACGAAGTCTCGGACCCAATGGCGTAGCTGGCAATGATAATCCCCTCGAGGACCTGGTGGGGGTCCCGCTCCAAGAGCTCCCTATCTTTGAAGGTTCCGGGTTCTCCCTCATCGGCATTGCAGAGGAGATATTTCGGTATTCCAGGATCCTTGGGAACAAACCCCCATTTCACCCCGGTTGGAAAGCCGGCACCCCCCCGCCCCCGAAGGCCGGATCGTTTGACCATCTCGATGATCTCTGACGGGCGATACTCGCGAACGGCCTTGGGGAGGGCCTGGTAGCCCCCTCTTTCGAGATACGCCTCGATGCGCCCGTCGTAGCTCGGGTCGAGGAGATGCTGGTGGAGGATCCTCTCGAAGGTGTTGACGGGTTCTGGTCCACGGGAGGGCGGGCCTGCCCACGGCTGATACCGGTATCTCTCGGGTAATTCCCCGCGTGCAAACCCCTCCAAGAGTTCCTCGAGCTGGCTCCGGTTCAGAGGCCCGTAGTGATACCCGTTGACCTGCACGACCGGTGCCCCGTCGCAAGCAGCCAGGCACTCGGCCGTTCCCAAACTAAAGCGGCCATCCGGGGTTGTCTCTCCCTCCCGAATCTGCAAGCGCCCCTTCAGAACATCTAAAAGCGATTCTGCCCCCAAAAGGGTGCACGACAGATTGTGACAGACCTCAATGTGGCATCGCCCCATCGGTCGAAAATGAAACATGGTGTAAAAGCTGGCAGTTTCCCAGACATCGGTAGGGCGCATCTCGAGAAGGTGTGCAATCTCCTCAAGAGACTCCGGGCTCAGATAGCCACGTTCCTCCTGGGCCAAGAACAGGAGAGGGAGGAGAGCCGACCGCTTCTGGTTCTGGGGATAGCGCTTCAGAATTTCGGCTGAGGCCTGTTGGAGTTTCGCCGAGGTCACTTTCCTTACCTCTCGTCTTTCACCTGAATCCTGTCCCCGCACGCTGTTCGGTTGGGACCGTTCTGGACTCCCCATCCACCGCGGCACGTTCCGGCTCGTCCCACTCGAGACCCCCCTTCCGCCAGACATAGGCCAACCCCAAGACCAGAACCAAGACGAAGCCGCCCATCTCGAAGAACCCGAACCATCCGAGCTCCTTGAAGATCACCGCCCACGGGAACAGAAAGATGATCTCAATATCAAAGATGATAAACAGCATGGCCACCAGATAAAACTTCACCGAAAACCGCTCCCGGGCCATACCCACCGGCGCCATTCCGCATTCGTACGGTTCGAGCTTTTCTGCGAAGGGGCGCCATGGCCCTGCCAGGGACGAGAGGAGGATTGAGCCTCCCGCGAAGAGGGCCGCGGCGGCGATGAACAGAAGGATGGGAAGGTACTCAACGAGCATGTGAATATTTGTACTTACTCTCCCAAAAGAGAAGGCCCCGCTGCTGCGGGGCCCCCTGGTCTATTGCGCTCCCACAATGATCCCGCTAAAGGGGTTAGCAAAGAGGAGGATCATGGCAATCAACAGCACGTAGATGGCCAGAGACTCAATGAGAGCCAAACCGATGATCATCGCGGTCTGGATGCGTCCCGCGGCATTCGGTTGCCGAGCCATCCCGTCCAGGGCAGCAGAAATCGCCTTCGACTGAGCTATGGCGGCCATCGCCGAGGCAATAGCCATCCCGAACCCTGCGGTCATGACCGTTACCCAGAAAAATGTCTGGTCGATCGGTGCACCTGCCTCTGCAGCCCACACGAAGGTGGTCGAGCCCACTGCCGCCAACACCCCTAGTACGATACCCGTCAACTTCGATCGCATGCACGCCCCTCCTTCCTGGACTTCCAGGTTGCCTCTATGAAGCGGGATACTTCTTGCTCCCTAAATCCGCTCGACCTTCTCACCTCGTTCTCAATGCTCTGCATGATGAGTCTCTACTGCTCCCGCAATATACATCGTCGATAGCATCACAAAGATTAAGGCCTGAATCAATCCGGTGAAAATGACAAGTCCTGAAATCAAGGGGGTCATTACGTAGATGGGCCACATAATGGTGGTCAGAAACAGAATAAAGAGGAACACTGTATCCTCCCCAAAAATATTCCCAAAGAGTCGAAAGGAGAGGGACACGAGACGGGCCAGATGGCTGATAATCTCCACCAAGATAAAGGCCGGTATGAGAATCCAGCCCATACCGATCAGGAGGAATTTGGGGAGCTCACCCGCAGGTCCGAGGAAATGCTTCAAATAGGTCAAGAGACCCTGCTCGCGGACTCCAAAAAAATGGTATGAAACGACCATGATGAAGGCCAAGGCAGCTGTGGTGTTCAGATTGGCCGTCGGGCATCTGAGACCCGGAATCAGGATGAGAATGTTACTAAAAAAAATGAGCAACCCCGCCGTGCCGATCAATGCAAGATACCGCCGTCCCCCATGTCCGATGATGCTGTCCAGAATCCCGGTGAAGGCCTCTATCACCTGCTCGAGCACATTTTGAACCGGCCCCGGGACGTCGGTGAGACGCCGGGTCGCGAGGTACGACACGACAATCAAGAAAGCCATGACAATCCACGTCATGGTGATGTGATCCGGAATGAAGCTCCCGTGGATTCCGGGGATAAAATTCGGAATTCTGATCAGGGGGGGTGTCTCAATCGCTCCCACCGCTCACCTCAAGTCACGTGCTCTTCATCGCAAGCATCGAGTTCTTATACCCCCGACGCTTCCGGGTGTCAAGCCGTCTATGGCAAGAGACCAAAGACCGATGCCCGGGCTAACTCCAGAAACGGGCCGGGATAAATCCCTATGACCATCGTCCCCAGCACCGCGAAGCCCAAAGCCAAGTAGAGGGGGCGCGAGGAACTCAGGACCAAACCCGTGGGCGCCTCCTGCATGTACATCACCATCGCGACTCGCATGTAATAAAAGAGGGAGATGGCGGTATTGATCACTGCGATCAGGGCTAACCAGTAAAACTTCGCATGTATCGCAGCACCGAAGATGTAGAACTTTCCTACAAACCCGGCCGTGGGGGGGATGCCGGTCAACGAGAGGAGAAAGACTAACATCGCCGCGGCCGCTATGGGTTTCACCTGGCCCAGCCCGGCAAAGTCCTCAATGAGGTCCCCCTTTACCGTCTCAGTGTGGAGCAGGATCACCATCGCAAATGCTCCCGCCGTCATGAAGGCGTACACGAGGACGTAGAGCAAAACGGCGGAGATGCCCAGCTCCGTACCCGCCACGAAGCCGATCAGGACATAGCCGATGTGGGCGATGCCAGAATATGCCAGCATCCGCTTGATGTTCCGCTGGGCCATGGCCACGATATTGCCGATCGTCATGGTCAAGACAGAGAGGATCCAAAAGAGCATGGTCCAGTCCACCTGGATATGGGGCATGGCCCCGAGGAAGACCCGGAGCAGCGCCGCCACCGCAGCCGCCTCGGAGGCAATCGCCAGGAAGGCGGTCACCGCAGTCGGGGCCCCCTCGTAGACATCCGGCACATACATATGGAAGGGAACGGCGGCGATCTTGAATCCGAATCCGGCCGTGAGCATCACCATGGCGAGCAGGAGGGCAGGATTGGAGAGGTCCATTGTGGCTATGCTGGCGGCGACCTCTTTGAGGTCTAATGCCCCGGTCAGTCCGTACAAGAGGGAGATGCCGTAGAGGATCACCCCCGAGGAGAAGGCCCCCATGAGCAGGTATTTGAGGGCTGCTTCATTCGACTTTTGGTCCTGCTTGAGAAAGCCGCAGAGGATATAGATACAGATGGACATCGTCTCGAGGCCAATATAGAGAGACAGCAGATTCCCGCCCGAGGCCATGAACATCATCCCCAGGGTCGAAAAGAGCAGGATGGCATAGAACTCCCCCACGGGGACGCCGATCAGGGGGAGGTAATCGATGGACATCAGGATGACCAGCAGGGTGGCGACCAGAAAAACCACCTTGAAAAAGATGGCGAATTTGTCCACCAGGTACATCCCGCTGAAGACGGCGTAAGGTTCTCCTCCCGGTCGGAACAATGGAACGGCAGCCTGAACCAGCAAAATCGCCGTTCCCCCCACGCCGACGACGGCCAGGATCTCAATCCACTTTCGCCGCGACGGCGCAGCAAAAGAGAGGACCAAAATACCGAGTGCCACCACCGTCAAAAAGACCTCTGGCAAAATGTGAAGGACATCGGCGGGATTGAAGGTCCCTGTCATTTCTGATCCTCGTGACGGGCCCGGCCCGGCTTCTCGGCCACTGCCATGCGGGGCGGTGCCTCAACCACCTTCCGGGCTTCCTCGAGCCGTGCCACCACCTTTTGGACTGAGGGCTCCATGGCTTTCAAAAAGGGAGCGGGATAGAGTCCGATCCAGAAAAACAAAATCACCAAGGGGATCAGGGTCATCGCCTCGCGGAGGTTGAGGTCTAACAGCCCCTTGTTGCTCTCATGGACGACCGGACCGAACATCGTTCGCTGAAACAACCAGAGCATGTAGGCCGCTCCGAGAACAATTCCGGTAACAGCGAACACCGCCCACACCCAGCTCACCTTAAACGCCCCCACCAAGATGAGGAACTCGCCGATGAACCCGTTGAGCCCGGGCAGGCCGATGGACGAAAGCATGGTAATCGCAAACAGCGTGGCGTAGACCGGCATGACGCTGGACAGGCCTCCCATATCGGCAATCATCCGGGAATGAATCCGATCGTAAATAAGACCGACAATCAAGAAGAGGGCCCCCGTGGAGAGGCCGTGGTTGACCATTTGCAAGATGCTCCCCTGAAGGCCCTGCATGTTCAGCGCGAACATCCCCAACATGACGAAGCCCATGTGACTCACTGAACTGAAGGCGATCAGCCGCTTCATATCGCGCTGAACCAGACAGACCATCGCCCCATAAATAATAGCGACAATGCTGAGCGTCACCATAAAGGGAACAAAGTATAGCGTGGCTTCGGGAAACATCGGAAGACTAAATCGGACGAAACCGTAGGTCCCCATCTTCAGCAGGACAGCCGCCAGGATAAGCGAGCCCGCCGTAGGGGCCTCCGTGTGCGCATCCGGAAGCCATGTGTGGAAGGGGAACATGGGAACCTTGATGGCGAAGGAGATGAAGAAGGCAAGCCAGACGAGATTTTGGAATGAGAAGAGGCTGGGAGACCACGGATAGGAAACCTTCATCAGTTCCAGGATATCAAAGGTGTACGTGCCGGTCTGGGCCCCGGCATTGAAGTAGACCGCCAGAATGCCGAGCAGCATCACCACGCTGCCGAAGAGGGTGTACAGAAAGAATTTGATGGCCGCGTAGAGCCGGCGCTCCGGGGCCCCCCAGATGCCGATGAGAAAGTACATGGGGACCAACACCACCTCCCAGAAGACATAGAAGAGGAAGAAGTCCAATGCCAGGAAGACCCCCATCATCCCCGTATGTATGAGGAGGATGAAGACGTGATACTCCTTCACCCGATCGGTGATGGCCTCCCATGAGCAGAGCACCGCGATGGGTGTGATTAGAGCGGTGAGACAGACCAGCCAGAGGCTGATCCCGTCCATCCCCATGACATAGGTTACCCCGATCGCCGGGATCCAAGAGGCCCTCTCGACGAACTGCATCTCGGCACTTGCAAAATCAAACGAAAGCGGCAGGGCCAATGTGATGAGAAAGGTCACCCCCGCAACGAGAAGGCTCACCATCCGGATCTTGTTTTCCTGCTCCCGGCGGATGAACAAGAGGAGAATGGCCCCAGCCAGGGGAACAAATGTCACGATGCTCAGTATAGGAAATCCGCCCATGAAGATTCTTCCTCCGCCTTCAGCGATCGCAGTCTATAGAATGATATAGACGCCCGCGATCAGGAAGATCCCGATGGCTATCGCCAGGATGTAGTTCTGGACCACCCCCGTCTGGATCAGCCGGAGTCTGCGACTGCCGCCCTGAATGACATCGGCGATCTTATTGACCAGCCCATCGACAATGTTCATATCCCCCCAGTCGGAACCGGTGCTCAAACCAAGGGTGACCGCCGCGGTTCCGTTGACCGCTCCGTCCACGACCTTTTCATCCACCTGTGAGGTGAACCGAGAGAGACCCAGAAATCCGTCACCAAAGATGGCCCAAAACAGCTCATCCACATAATATTTGTGATAGACCACCCGGTAGAGTCCCTGGAGCCGCGCGGCCCAGATCTCCGGGACGTTTCGCCAGCTGACGCTGACGTAAAAGAGATACCCCACCCCGATTCCGGCCCCCGCTACAAGGAGGGACAGCACGGCCATGGGGACGGCCAGGCCATGCGCCGCCGCCTGCGCCGCGCCCCCATGGTGCAGCACCGGGGCGAGAAACTGGTGAAACGGGCCCTGCTCGGGGGGAATCCCGACAAAGCCAGCCACCACGGAGCAGACCGCCAGCACAATGAGGGGAATCCCCATCGTGGGCGGGGCGTCATGAATGTCGTGGGCATGGTGTGGATCGCCCCGGTACTCCCCCTCGAACGTGAGGAAGTAGAGCCGGGCCATGTAAAAGCCGGTCAGAAATGCTCCCGCTAGCCCCAGAAACCAGAGCACGTAAAAGCCCCCGTTGAACGCCGCAAAGAGGATCTCGTCCTTCGACCAGAACCCCGCGAACGGAAAGATCCCCGCATTCGCCAGCGCCCCCACGGCAAACGTGTACGCTGTGACCCGCATGTGAGGGCGCAGTCCCCCCATCCGTTGAATGTCCTGCTCGTGGTGCAGCGCATGAATCACCGCCCCCGCCCCCAGAAAGAGTAACGCCTTGAAGGCGGCATGGGTGTACAGATGGAAGATGCCGCTCGCAAAGGCCCCCACCCCCACCCCCAGGAACATGTACCCTAGCTGTGAGATGGTCGAGTACGCGATCACCCGCTTGATGTCATTCTGGACGCAGGCGATGGTCGCCGCGAAGATGGCAGTCAGTGCCCCCACCCACGCCACCACGGCCAAGCTGAACGGCGCCAGGGTGTACAGGGGGCTCGAGCGGGCCACCATATAGATCCCTGCCGTCACCATGGTGGCCGCGTGGATCAGCGCCGAGACCGGGGTCGGCCCCTCCATGGCGTCGGGGAGCCAGACGTATAGCGGCAGCTGGGCACTCTTGCCTATGGCCCCGATGAACAGCGCCAGGGTGATCCAGGTGACGACCGACAGCCCCCCCCCGGCCGGCGCGGTCAGCACCCCGTGCAGCCCCTCGGCCTGGTGAAAGACCTCCCCGTACTGGAGCGTCCCGAAGGTCGTCCAGATCAAGAATAGCCCCAGCAGAAATCCGGCGTCCCCCACACGGTTGACGATGAAGGCCTTGTTCCCCGCATCGGTCGCCGTCTTCTTCTCATACCAGAACCCGATCAAGAGATACGAACAGAGCCCTACCCCCTCCCAGCCCAAAAACATGAGGAGATAATTGTTGGCCAGGATCAGCATGAGCATGGAGAACATGAACAGGTTCAGATATGCAAAGAAACGCGGGTACCCAGGATCGTCGTGCATATACCCAATGGAATAAATATGGATGAGAAGCCCCACGAAGGTGACCGTGAGCATCATGACGGTGGAGAGGGGGTCTACGAGAAATCCGAACGGCACCTCAAAATCCCCCGACACGACCCATGGGTAAAGGCTCACATCGAGGGTTTGACCGGCAAAGACTTGGCGGGAGATAAGCAGGGCAACAATAAAAGAAAGGCCCGCGGCCGGGACCGCCACGTAGTGGGCTCGTTCCCGGATATAGGTCCGCCCGAAGAGCCCATTGATGATAACCCCCAGCAGGGGGAAGGCTGGCACCAACCAGATGTATTCCATCATAGCCGTCTCGTTCACGGTTCACAGTTCACAGTAAAATCATGCAATCAATATCTGTATCTGTGAACTGTGAACCATCCTTACCATTTCATCAGGTTGATTTCGTCGACGTTCACCGTATGGAAATTCCGGTAGAGTCCAAGCACAATGGCCAGTCCGACCGCCGCCTCCGCCGCCGCGACGGCGATAACAAAGATGGCAAAGACCTGGCCATCCAGGGTCGAGTTGGGCAGATACCGGGAGAAGGCGATAAAGTTCACGTTCACCGCGTTGAGCATGAGCTCAACAGCCATCAGGATGGCGATAGCATTCCGTCGGGTCAGGACGCCAAACATCCCGATCCCAAACAGGACAGCCCCGAGAACGAGATAGTAAGACACCGGAATCACGATGCTATTCCTTTTCTCGGCGGGCCAGGATAATCGCGCCCACCATGGCGGCGAGGAGCAGGATAGAGATCAACTCAAACGGAAGGACATGCGTCGTCATGAGGAGGCGTCCAAGGGCAGGTGTGGTCTCGACAGGTGCGGGGGCCTCACCGGCGATCTGGATACCCGTGAGAGAGGCGTACACGAGGATGGCTGTAATCCCCCCGGCGATCAGGGCGCTCAGCCCCATTTGCTCGTTAAAGACATCTACGCGGGTGGCGATCCGCGTGGTCAGCATGATGGCGAAGAGGAGCAAGATGGTGATCCCACCGACATAGATAAGAACTTGAACGGCACCCAAGAATTCGGCATCCAAGAGCACATAGATCCCGGCCACCCCACAGAAAGAAAAGATCAGGGCGACGGCGGAATGGACGATGTTTGGTCGCGTGACCACCAACAAGGCCGTGGCCACAGTAAAGGCCGCCACGACAAAGAAAAAGACTGCCTGCACTTTTTTTCCCCTCTCTCTGGAGTCAGCCCTTGCGCTCTTGCTTTCCAGCACCAGCGGCAGCAGGTGCCTTCACTGCCGCTCCCGCGGGGGGACGGGGAGTCATAATGGTGGGGTAGAAGCCGTCAGCAGTCATCGTGTCCAAACCGTAGACCAGATTGGTCCGACTGAACCCGCCCAGTTCATACTGGCCGGTCCACATGGAGATGGCGTCAAATGGACACACCTCGACACAGAGGTTGCAGTACATGCAGAGGTTGTGGTCGATGATAAACCACGTGGCCCGGCGCGCTTTTCCCTTCCCCTCGCCCTCCAGGTAGATGCAGTTCACGGGACAGATCCGAGCACACATATCGCAGGCGGTGCACTTGAGATCCTTCGACTCCAGATCGATGGTCAGGACATGTCGGGTCAAGGCCCGGGT
Source organism: Candidatus Methylomirabilota bacterium (assembly GCA_019456075.1). Lineage (GTDB taxonomy): Bacteria > Methylomirabilota > Methylomirabilia > Methylomirabilales > CSP1-5 > CSP1-5. The sequence goes on along the minus strand of VRUN01000008.1, from coordinate 20,162 downwards.
TGGAAGCTCCCGCTTCTCTTCGGGGTACTGGACCGTCACCGCCCGCGTAAAGAGGTAGCGCAGTGTGATCTGCATCGAGAGGAGGATGCTCCAGAAGCCTTTGCCAATATCTCGCAGATATCGCCACATGTCTTCACCCCACGGGGTACAGGAGCATCACCAGCCCGGTGATGCCCAGGTTCACGAATGCCAGGGGCAACAGGACCTTCCAGGCCACATTCATCAGTTGGTCAACTCGGGTCCGCGTCAGCGTCCATCGGAGCCACATCATCACAAAGAGAAGGAAAAAGGTCTTGATCAGAAACCAGGCCACAGGAGGCAACAGGGGTCCCTTCCATCCTCCAAGAAAGACGGTGGTGGCGATGGCGCAGACGACAAACATATTGGCGTACTCTGCCATGAAAAAGATGGCAAAGCGCATCCCGCTGTACTCGACATGGAACCCCGCCACGAGCTCTGACTCCGCCTCCGGAATATCGAAGGGGAGTCGGTTCGTCTCGGCCACGGCACACGTGAAGTAAATAAGAAAGGCAAGGGGCTGCACCAAGATGAACGGGACATATTGGGCCTCGACGATCTTCGTCATGCTCAAAGAGCCCACGATGAGGAGGGGGCCCAACAGGGAAATTATCAGGGGGATCTCATAGCTCACCGCCTGCGCCGCCGACCGGAGCGCTCCCAACGCGGCGTATTTATTGTTGGAACTCCAGCCGGCCATGATGATCCCAAGCACGGCCAGCGAGGAAATGGCGATGATATACAGGATGCCGATGTTGAGGTCCTGCACTATAAGCCCGGGGCCAAACGGAATCACCACATAGGCAGCCAACGCAGAGGCGAAGACCACCATCGGCGCCAGGATAAAGATCGGCCGATCGGCCCGGGCTGGGATGATGTCCTCCTTGAGCAGGAGCTTGATCCCGTCAGCGATGCTCTGGGCCCAGCCGTGCCACCCCCCCACTCGCATCGGCCCGAATCGGACCTGGATGTGGGCGCTGATCTTCCGCTCCCACCAGATCAGGAACATGGCGGCGACCGAGATAAAGCCGATGATGATGCTCACGACCACGAACATCTCGATAAGGCGCGGAATGATCCACCACTCCCCGAACAGCCCGTACAAGCTCTCCAGAACCCCTCCAATCACCTCGGTGTACCCCTCTCGCTGTCAGCCTATCAGCTGTCAGCCGTCCGCACAAAAACTGACTCCTCTCAAGGAATCATTCACTGACCGCTGACTGCCGACAGCTATTCCATTTAGCGGTCCACCTCGCACAAGACGATATCGATCGACCCCAGGACGGCTACCGCATCGGCCACCAAGCAGCCGGGGAGCATTACGGGCAGGGCGGACAGATTCACGAAGGTCGGGGCCCGGACCTTGTAGCGATAGGGTTTCTCAGACCCGTCCGCGATGAGGTAGTGCCCGAGCTCCCCACGTGGGGACTCCACACGCGAGTAGATATCCCCGACCGGTGCCCGGAGCTTCTTCGCCACCGGGGCTAGCACCGGCCCCGGGGGAATATCCCTGAGGCCCTGCTCCACGATTTTGACCGATTCCTCCATCTCTCGCCGCCGCACCCAGAACCGATCCCAGACATCCCCACTCGTCCCAATGGGAATGTCAAAGTCAAAGCGATCGTAGATCCCGTAGGGATCGTCCCGCCGGAGATCCCACTGGATCCCTGAGCCCCGGAGCATGGGGCCCGAGGCCGCGTAGCTTATGGCGTCCTCCGGCTTGAGGATCCCCACGCCCTGGATCCGCTTCTGCCAGATCACGTTGTCGGTGCTGAGGCGGTCATATTCTGCGAAGCGGGGCTTCAACCACGCCAGGAAAGCCTTCACATCAGCCAGCCAGCCCTCCGGCACATCCAGCGCCAGCCCCCCGATCCGCATGAAGCTGTAATTGATCCGCTGGCCCGAGACCGCCTCGAACAGGTCGAGGACCATCTCGCGCTCGCGGAAGCACCACATGAAGATGGTGAAGTTGCCGAGGTCGAGCCCAAAGGTCCCGAGCCAGATGAGGTGCGAAGCGATCCGTTGTAATTCCCCGATGATGATCCGGAGGTACTCCGCCCGCTCCGGGATCTGGATCTCCATCAGCCGCTCGCACCCGAGGCAGTAGGCCCAATTGTTGTACATGGAGGCCAGGTAGTCGAGGCGGTCGGTGTAGGGGATGATCTGGACGTAGGACCGATTTTCTCCGATCTTCTCGTGGCAGCGGTGCATGTACCCCATGTAGGGAATGCACTCGCGGACCACTTCGCCGTCTAACTTGATCAGCAAGCGCAGGACGCCGTGGGTCGAGGGGTGCTGTGGGCCCATGTTGACCCACATCTCCTCCATGGTCTCGGCGGCGCGTTCCTTGATCTGCTGGAGTTGGAGATTGACAGTCGTCATCCCGCGTGCTCCCTACGCCGACGTCGGTCGGGGTACCCCTCCGGGCTTTCGGTCATCCCAGGGATAAGCGATGAACCGCTCATCCTGATAATCTTTCCTGAGGGGATAGCCGATCCAATCCTCGGGGAGGAGGATTCGCCGGAGGTCCGGATGGTTCTCGAAGCGAATCCCGAACAGGTCGAAGGCTTCCCGCTCGTGCCAGTCCGCCGTCCTCCAGAGGGGGACCACCGAGAGAAGGAACGGCTCCTTCCGGGGGACCCGCACCCTGAGGAGAATCTTTCCCGGCCGCTTCAAAGAGGAAACAGCATACACCACCTCCATCTCCTCATCGGCAGGCCAGTCTACGCCGCTCAGGCAGTTCAGGTAATCGTAGCCCAGTTCCTCCTTGACAAAGCGGCAGATCTCGAAATGTCGGTCCCCCTTGATAGTGAGGCAGGCTTCTCCGCGTCGGACCTCTGCCGTCCGGATCTCCTCGGAAAACCGGGATTGAATCTGCTGAAGGATTTCTTCCGCTGTCACCTTGAATTCTCAGTCACCGTGAATCGACGACCATTGGAAGGGTTCACGGTTCACAGTTGACAGTTCACAGATTGAAGGTCCGAGTTTTGCCGTGAACGACTCGACTGAGGCCTCGACGGTGAGCTCGGCCGAACCGCTCGTCGAAGTCTGTGCACCAAGTTGTCGGTCATCGGTGGCCGGACAACGACTAGACCCACTCGAGCGCCCCCGTGGCCCAGGCATAGGCGAGGCCAATCAAGAGGATCACAATGAAGATCATCATCTCGACAAAAGCGAAGAGTCCCAGAGAGCGGTAGACAATCGCCCAGGGAAAGAGGAAGACCGTCTCCACTGCGAAGATGATGAAAACTAGGGCAAACAGATAGTACCGAACGTGGATCCGGAGCCACGGGCCGCCGATAGGGTCCTCGCCACATTCGTAGGTGGAAAGCTTCGTCGGATTTGGCTTCGAGGGTCGGATGAGACGCGAAAGGATATCAATATTGAACACCACGAAGAGGGCGCCGATGATCAGGAAGAACAGGACATATGCGTAATCCGCTGCCATCGCCTCTTAACAATAAAAATGCCCCATCACAGGGCATCGCGTCCTGGAAGTGACTCAGCGCTTGTGAATTCCGTTACTTACTATCACACACTTTCGACGAGTGTCAAGGGAAATGTCGCCCAAACTCACTCCGGGGTCGCATGTTCCCATCACTCGCGATCTACACTGCTGGTTCCCGTTTCTCCCTCCCAGGTCCCCCCAGTCCGCTCTTGCGGCACGACCCCAGATGCTTCGGTATCCGCCAGGAAATGGCAGGTCGGGCAGAGATCCTGGGACTCCCCTTCCCCGGCACCCAGGAACCGCCCCTCGCACCGTCCACAGTGGCGATATACCTTCTCCACCAGGATCTGGTGATCTCCCGAGGCAACCCCGCTGAGGGATAGCCCCTGCCGGTAGGTCAGGGCATTCGGGATGCAGGCATCCAGGCAGAGAGCGCAGTTGACGCAGCGGTCCGCATTCAGGGTGAGACGGAAGGTCTCCTCGCCCCCTCCCCGCTCGATGGCCCCGGTGGGGCAGACCTGAACACAGGCCTCACAGGCGTTACATTTGATCTCGTCAAGGAGGAGCTCTGCAAAGGGGGCCTCGGGATCGTAGGGAACGTCCCCCTCCTCAACCCCCAACCTCTTGAAAAAGCGGGGAAGCAGTCGATTCCGGAGAGGAAGAGAAATACCCCTTTTGGACGCCCTGCCCTGAAAGCCCCGGGAGAAGTCGTCGAGGAACGAGGCCACGAGCTGGACCCCCTCGCTCCTTACCCAGGTGAAAAACGCCCGACGGTCGGGGCCCACAGCCTTCGATCGCTGGCGCTCATCCCCATTCCCCTCGCCCACTTCCACGATCCTCCCCCCAGATCCCGGAAGGACTCGATCCCAGGTGTGAATCCGACCGAGCATCCGCCGGTACCGAGGCATCGTTTCTAGGTACGGACAATTCTCGCAAGGCCCCCGGGTAAGGTAGAGTGTCTGGGCCCCAAGCGCCAGACCGCCAAGCAAAAGGGTCTCGTCGAGACGCGCCAGGCAGGGGAGGATGAGATCGGCCGATGCAGCGTCGGCACTTCGTTCACAGGTGATAAACGGGGAGGGGTTCTCGCGCAAAAGAGAAGCCACCTGGGAGAGGAGCTGCCCTGCTGCCGCCCCGCTGAGATCAAAGGCGGAGACGGGACAGACCGTGAGGCAGACCCCACAGCCGGTACAGTGATTCATGACGTGGACCCCCCCGCTGATGTCGATACTCTGGACTGGGCAGCTCTTCACACAGATGTGACAGTCTGAAAGTCCAGAATGCTGCCGCAGGCAGCGGGGGGTCTCGACCGTCGCTTGAGCCCCGCTTACGCGATGGATGAGGCGTTCGAAACGCTCCAAGCGCTCCATTTCCGTCAACCGATTTCCCCGGTCATGGTTCAGAGTTCAGAGTTCATGGCAAAACCGGCGCTCCCTATTTAACCCTGAACCATGAACCCTGAACTCATAAGCTATTCGCTCCCAACCATCAATTGGAGGGCCTCCCGGGCCGCCTCAGTGGTCTCCGTGACATCTTGGATGGTATGAGCGGCAGAGAGAAACGCCGCCTCGAACTGGGAGGGAGGAAGACTGATCCCTCGACTCAACATGGCACCAAAGAAGCCAGCGTATCGCTTGCTGTCGACACGCGCGATGTCCCGGTCATCCACCACCGGACCCGGCGAAAAGAATAGCGTCCACATGGAGCCTATCCGGTTCAGGCAGCATGAAAGATTGGCTTTCCGATATGCTGCCTCGATCCCATCGGCCAGGGTTTTTCCCCGCTCCTCCAGGTCGCGGTAGACCCCCCCGTCCCTCAAGAGGCTGAGAGTCTCGATCCCCGCCGTCATGGCTAGCGGATTGCCGGACAGCGTTCCGGCCTGATACACGGGGCCCAGCGGAGCGACCTGCCCCATGATCTCTTGACGTCCCCCATACGCACCAACCGGGAGCCCGCCCCCGATGATCTTTCCGAGACATGTCAGGTCAGGGCGAATCCCGTACAGCCCTTGCGCCCCTCCGTAGCCCACGCGAAAGCCGGTGATCACCTCGTCAAAGATCAAGAGAGATCCGTATTTGAGGGTCAGTTCCCTGAGCCCCTCGAGAAACCCGGGCTTCGGGGGAATCACGCCCATGTTGCCTGCCACCGGCTCCACAATGAGACACGCCACGTCCCTCCCCACCGCCTCCATGACCTCACGAACCTGGTCCACATCGTTATACGTCACCGTGATGGTCTCCTGCGCGACGGCCTCGGGCACGCCGGCGGAATTTGGGACGCCCAGAGTCAAGGCCCCTGAGCCGGCCTTGACCAAGAGGCTGTCGGCATGACCATGGTAGCAGCCTGCGAACTTCACGATCTTGTCCCGCGTGGTGTACGCCCGGGCCACGCGAAGGGCACTCATCACCGCCTCGGTCCCCGAGCTCACGAAACGGATCATTTCGACCGAGGGGAGGGCCTCGGTCACCATCCGGGCCAAGGTGACCTCTAGGTCTGTGGGAGCCCCATAGCTTGTTCCACGCTCTACCGCCCTCTTGAGTGCCGTGACGACCTGGGGGTGGGCGTGCCCCAGGATCAAAGGTCCCCAAGACCCCACGTAGTCAATGTAGACGTTCCCATCCACATCGTAGATCTTTGAGCCTTCCCCTCTGTCCACAAAGAAGGGGGACCCCCCCACGGCCTGAAAGGCCCGGACGGGGCTGTTCACCCCCCCGGGGAGGTATCGCTGCGCCTCTTCAAAGCGGTCTGCTGATTTTCTTCTCATGATCTCTTCCGCATTTCGCGGCACAACTCGCGTGACACATGAGCGGAGGCGCGTCTCTCGCAAAGGTCTCAGTGGAACGCCGGCGGGCACACCGAGGGGCAGTGGAATTATTCGATCCGGCGAAGACGCTGAGCGGCGTCTTTGGCGAAGTAGGTGAGAATGAGGTCCGCCCCAGCCCGTTTGATCGCGGTGAGAATCTCAAACATGGCCCGCTCCTCCTCCAGCCAACCCAGTCGGGCGGCGGCCTTGACCATCGCGAATTCTCCACTCACATTGTAGGCGGCCACCGGCACGTCAAACGCGGTCCGGACCCGCCACAGGACATCCAGGTAGGCCAGGGCGGGTTTCACCATGACGATGTCAGCCCCCTCCTCGATGTCCATGGCCACCTCGCGCAAGGCCTCTGCGGCATTGGCTGGATCCATCTGATAGCTCCGCCGATCACCGAATTGAGGGGTTGAGTCCGCCGCCACCCGGAAGGGTCCGTAGAAAGCCGAAGCGTACTTGGCCGCGTACGACATGATCGCGACGTCCTCAAACCCGCTCGTATCCAAAGCCTCTCGAATCGCGGCGACTCGGCCGTCCATCATGTCCGACGGGGCCACGATGTCTGCCCCTGCCTCCGCCTGGGAGACGGCCGCCTGCGCCAAGAGTTTCAGGGTCGGATCGTTCTTCACCGTGCCCTCCTCCACGACCCCGCAGTGTCCGTGACTCGTATAATCGCAGAGGCAGGTGTCGGTAATGACGAGCAAGTCCGAGACCGAATCTTTAATGGCCCGTACTGCCTGCTGGATGACCCCCTCCTTGGCATAGGCCTCAGATCCGTACGCATCCTTCTGCTCCGGGATCCCGAAAAGGAGGACCGCGGGAATACCGAGGGCGGCAATCTCCTTCACCTCAATGATGAGCTGATCCACCGAGAGCTGATAGTTACCAGGCATCGGCGGGATCTCCTTTCGGATCCCGCGACCGCGAACGACGAAGAGGGGCATAATGAGATCGTCCACCTGGAGGATCGTTTCCCGGACCATTCGACGGATCGTTTCCGACCGCCGAAGCCGCCGGGGGCGTTGCTGTGGGAAATGCATCTCCAACCTCCGAAAGAAATGAGGGTCTTCGCTCCTCGAGATGCGCTCTATATATACCGAACTGCCCCAACCGGGTCAATGTCACTGTATGTCTCGAGGGGTAAGCTCCCAGCAATCGGTCGCGGGCCCAACAATATTGAATACTTCCGGGCGGGCTGTTTCCCGTCCCTTGCTGAGTGCTTCCTCGCCTTGCAAAACGGGGAAGACATGAGTATCATAGGCCCCACCATGGGGAGGCCTGTGGCCAAGGGCACAGCACGAAAGCCGAAAACCAGGTCGCAAGGGCATGTTCGTCCAAATCGACAGGGACCGGAGGGTTTCCTGAGTACACTCCTCTCCTGCCTGAGCGTAGGGGTCCTAGCCGTGGACCGCCACGGGAAGATTCTTTCCACGAATCCGGCGTGGTGGACCCTCTTAAGGCTCCCCCGGCGCCAACCGCCCGGCAAAGGGTTCGGTGTCGCCTTCCCCCCGCATCTGCGATCAAAGGTCCGATCCCTGATCGAGGAGCTCCGCAAGAAAAACGATCAGGTAGAGCTCGTGTCGGATGGGGGCGGACTCCACTTGCGGGCGTCCCCCTGGAAGGGGGGCACTCTTTTTCTGCTATCCGAACAACCCCTCCTGCGAGAGCGTGCCCTGACGCAAAAGATCCTGGACAGTCTCCCCCTTGGCCTGTACGTCATCGACCGAAACTTTACCATCGTGGCCTGGAACCGGACTCGCGAGACTGCTCCCTGGGGCATGAAACGGGAAGAGGTGATCGGCCGGAATCTCTTTCAGGTCCTCCCCTCCTTGCGGCGCACCCCAATTGAGGAGGAGTTTCGCCAGGTGTTTAAGACCGGGGCAACGCTCCAAATGGAGGAGGAATCGGTATTGGAGGGTGACCAGAGAACCTTCCGGATCAGTAAGGTCCCCCTCACGAACGGCCCGAAAGTTGTCACCCACGTGATCACCCTCGTTGAGGACATCACCGATCGCCGCCGGATAGAGCGGCAACTCTTCGCCAGCGAAAAGTTGGCCGGCATCGGCCAGCTAGCGTCCGGCATCACCCACGAACTGAACAATCCCATGGCCACCATTGCTTCCTGTGCCGAGGCCCTCCTCAAGCATGGCCAGGGGGCCTCGTTGGCCCTGCAGGATGCCGAGGGCTCGAGCCCTTACCTTCGGATCATCGAAGAAGAGGTCTACCGATGCAAGGGGATCCTGGCAGGCCTTTCCGACCTCAGTCGAGAGGCGAGTGGAGAGCAGCGGCCCATTGATCTCCGCGTCCTACTCGATGGAATTCTCCGGGTCCTCAGCTATCAACTCCGCAGCGGGGGAGTCACGGTCACCCAGGATTTTGAAGAGGGACTCCCGCTGCTTCGGGGTAACGAGGGAGAGCTCCGTCAAGCCTTCCTAGCCCTCCTGATAAACGCTCTCGAGGCCATGGACCGGGGGGCGACTCTCACCATTAGGGCCAGGGCGGTCGGCCCCGGAGCACGGGCTTTCAGGGGTTCACCCGTGCGGATCCAGTCTCCGCGATTGGCTCACGGGGTCCAGGTAGAGATCGAAGACAGCGGCCGGGGAATCCCCGCCGACCTCTTGCCACAGGTCTTCGAACCCTTCTTCACCACCAAGCCCCACGGGAAGGGGGCTGGGCTGGGTCTCTATATTGCCGAGGGGATCATGGGGACCCACGGGGGCAGGATAGAGATTAATTCGGTCGAGGGGAAGGGAACGGTCGTCCGGATTCACCTTCCCGCGTCGAAGACCCAGACCACAGAGAGGGAATGATGCGCGCCGGACAGGGCAAGATCCGGGTTCTAATCGCCGATGACGAGAAGAACTTCGCCAAGGTGTTGAAGACAGAGCTCGCCCGGGAGGGACACAGCACCGAAGTAGCCTCGGATGGGCGGGAGGCCTTGGAGAAGCTCAATGAGCAGGAATTCGATGTCCTCATCCTGGATCTCAAGATGCCCAAGCTCGGGGGGATAGATGTTCTCAAGGAGGTAAAAAAGAAGTGGGTCCTGCCGCCTGAAGTGATCGTTTTCACCGGACACGGAACCATCCCGACTGCCGTGGAGGCCATGAAGCTCGGCGCCTACACCTATCTTACGAAGCCCTGCAAGACCGCCGAGCTCAATCTCCTGGTCAAGAAGGCGTACGAAAAGCAGCAAATCCTCCGAGAGAATATCTACCTCAAGACACGCCTGGGACAGGAAAAGCCGTTTCCCGAGATCGTGACCGTGAGTGGAAAAATTCGGCAGATCCTCCAGATGGTCGTCCGCATCGCGCCGACCGATTCCTCCGTCCTCATCACTGGGGAGAGCGGGACCGGCAAAGAACTCATTGCGAAGGCCATCCACCAGCATTCGAAGCGGGGCGACAAGCCGTTCTTGGTCATCAACTGCGGAGCGCTCCAGGAGAGCATCCTGGAGAGCGAGCTTTTCGGGCACGAGAAGGGGGCGTTCACCGGGGCCCACTCGGCGAAGCTCGGTCTCTTCGAGGTGGCGGACAAGGGAACCCTGCTCCTGGACGAGATCGGCGAGATCTCCAATGCCATGCAGTTAAAACTCCTGCGAGTCATCGAGACGGGCCAGTTTTTCCGGGTTGGAAGTACTCGGGAGCGGCAGGTCGACGTCCGGGTCCTCTCGGCCACGAATAAGGACCTTCAGGAACTGGTCAAGAGCGGAAGGTTCCGAGAAGATCTCTTTTACCGCGTCAATGTCATCCCCATCCACATTCCTCCTCTGCGGGAGCGTCCTGAGGACGTCCCTATCCTTACCCGACACTTTCTGCACGTCTTCGCCCCTTTGGGCAAGAAGGCCATAAGCCAAGAGGCCATAAAGTTCCTCAGCCGCTACTACTGGCCGGGGAACGTCCGGGAGCTCCAGCACGTCATTCGTCGGGCGCTGATCCTCTCGCCCAAGGACCAGATCGAACCGGAGGATCTCCCCCTAGACCTCCAGGTAAACCGGGCTTCACCAGGGGGGGGCACCTCGTCCGGCTCCTTCTCCACCCTCGGGGAGCTAGAGCGGGCGCACATCCTCCGCGTCATGGAACAGGTCGAGGGGCACCGGGGACAGGCAGCGCAGATCCTCGGGATCGATCCCAAGACCCTTTACCGCAAGCTTCTAACCTACCGTATCGACATCGCGGAACCCCGGGACAGTCGCTGAGACAAAATGTCAGCTGCTCGCTGGTAGGGGACTACCGAGTCGCGTCCAGGGGCGGGCCATTGCACTACTTTGCATCTCCCTTCCCAGTTGGCACCTTCCTTGCTACGAGAGACCCGGACAGGAGGCACCGTGCGAATTATTATTGTCGACGACGACTACTATACGTGTCAGACCCTCTCCCGATTCCTGGAGGCGAAGGGATTCTCCACCCAGGTCCATAACACCATCGCGGATGCGGTGCCGACGCTTCTCGCCGAGGATTTTGACCTGATGCTCTTGGACTATCACCTGCCAGGCGTAGACGGCAGCGATGCACTTCCCATTATCCACGAAGTCGCTCCCGAACTGCCCGTCATCATGATGATGAACAAAGCCACCCGAGAGAATCGAGAGATGGCCCTCCGAGCTGGCGCCTTCTGCATCCTACAAAACCCCGTCAACCACCGAGCACTCCTCCGAGCCATTCGCTCGACCCACCCCGCTCCCCGAGCGAAAGTGTCCAAATAAATAGCCCGACTCCCCTCGCAGCAGCGCCAGGAGAAGGGCAATCCCGACTCCCTGTCCCTCAGGGACGGTCCTGCTCACAATGGCGCGTGACGTGTCTGCAGGGGAAGTCTGCGCTAAAAACTCGCCTGCGTCAGAAGAGGGAAGTAAATCCGAGCGCGCGCAGGGCGGCGGCGGCGGTATAGAGAGATCCGGTGACGAGGATCGTATCATCCGAAGCGGCGAGGGCGCGGGCCATGGCCAAGGCTTCCGCCATGCTTTCAGCCACCCTAACCTCCTGAAAGTAGCCCGAGGCGACAGTGGCCAATTCCCTCGGCTCGGCACCCCGGTCGCTCTCGGGACGGGTGAGGACGACAGACGAGACCAGCGGGGTCAAGAGGCCGAGCATCCGCTCCCAAGCCTTATCCTTGAGAACGCCAAAGATGACCAGCAGGCGACCTGGGAGTTGTTCCTCTTCCAGAAAAGCCCGCAGGGCCCTCATGCCTGCCGGGTTGTGGGCTCCGTCCACGAGAATCCGTGGCCGCGCCGGGATCAACTGAAGGCGGCCGGGGCAGCGGGCAGCGGCAAGCCCCTCACGTATCCGGGCCTCGCCCACCCCGAATCCCTTCTCCTCCAAGAGTTCCGCGACAGCCACGGCCGTGACCGCGTTCAGGACCTGGTGCCTGCCCATCAATGGCACCTGCAGCGAATCGTACTCCCTCAGTCGCCCCGTGAGCCGGAAGGTCTCCCCTTGCTCGGAGCGACCCAGGTGTTCTACCCGATACTGCTCCCGGACTCTGATCAAGCGCGCCCCCTTCTGCCGGGCAATCCGGCCGACCGCCTCCAGGGCTGCGCCTTCCGCGGCACTCACCACCCATCCCTCGTCCCGGATGATTCCTGCCTTTTCCGCGGCAATGCTCTCTAGGCTGTCGCCGAGGTGTTCCTGGTGCTCCAGGTCAATGTTGGTGATGACCGAGACCTCCGGCTGGAGGATGTTGGTTGCATCGGAGCGGCCACCCAGACCAACCTCGATCACCCCCCAACCCACACGGCGACGGGCGAAGTGGAGGAATGCCAAGGCTGTGGCCGCCTCGAAGAAGGTGGGAGACGAGAGGGGAGACAGAGAGAAGAGGCGGTCAATGACACCGGCGACCTCGGTGGTGAGACCAGCCAATTCCTCCGCAGAGATGGGATGGCCGTCCACCAGGATTCTTTCCCGAAAGTCCAGAAGATGAGGCGAGGTGTAGAGGCCGACCGTGAAGCCTGCCGCCCGGAGAATCCCGTTCAAGAAGGCGGCAGTCGAACCCTTCCCGTTGGTCCCGGCCACGTGAACCGACTGAAAGGTCGCCTGCGGATGGTCAAAGGCCTCCGTCAGACGGCGGATGTTCTCCAGCCCGAGCCTCATGCCGAAGCGCTGAAGTCCATCCAGGAAAGCGAGGGCGTCAGTGTAGTTCATGGTGGATGGTTCAGGGTTCATGGTTCATAGTTCAGGCGATCATCGTTGACGATGATGAGGGTTGCTCTACTACTATAGCACCCGTGATCCTGTCAAGGAGAACCCTTTTGCCTGTTGAATCCGGGAGGGACCCATGGTAGAGACGGGCAGGAACTTCACACGGAAAATGATGGGGATCTCCGAGCCGATTCAGGTCTCAAGCTACGCCGGGTCCAAGGGAGAGGAGACCCCGCGCGCCTTCCACTCCTCGACGGCTGGCCAGATTGTCGTGGTCCACGTAATTGAGCGGTGGGTTCAGGAGAGCGTCCAGAGGGAACAGAAGGAGTATTTCCGAGTCCTCGCGTCCGACGGACAGATCTATACCCTGTATCGGGACCGGTTCCTTGACCTCTGGTTTCTGGAAAAGAAGGACCCGGCGGGGGATCTGCCCGAAGGCTGATCGCGACCCACGGGCTCCACGGTCCACGGGTCAGCAGCAGACGAACCCCTCTCCCCTGATCTATGCCAGGCTGCGCTTTCCGAATGCCTTCGGAACCGACGCAAGCCAGATGTCGCCTGCCTCGGAAGGAACCCCCTCCTCGCCCTTAGCGGTTTTGGTCGTCGGATAACGGTCGTCGGTCGTCGGTGAGCGGTTCTACCGAAGCACCCGGAGGGATTTACGGAAGGCGCGGAGGTACGTGAGGTAGCTCACGGTGAGAATGAAAGGCGAAGCGCCCTCCTCTAGGGCCCGGAGATTAGCCTTCCCCTCCAGGTAAAGATAATAGGTATAGAGAAGGACGCGCACATGGGGGACGTGGAGGGACCCAATCCGGCACAGGACGAGCGGAAGAAGCTGCCACGGGTGCTCCGCGAAATCCTGCAGGTGTGCGACCTCGTGTAGGAGAACAGAGGTTGCCCACTGCCGACCCTTCAGATGATGCCGCCAGACGAAGGTGTTGCATAGCAGGAAGGAATCGATCCCCATTCCGAGAATTCCAGCGGGGACCGCCCCGACGTTGGGATAGATGGGGGCGTAAAGCAGCGGGTAACCCCGAAATCTCCCGATCCCGAATCTGGCCAGGACTTTACCGCAGATCCTCCCGACTTTTCTGGCCACCGGAAACTTCTCTTCGCACACCCCCATCCGCGAGATCCCCCTTTGCCGGTTCACCCATCGTAGCAGGCACAACTCGACAAGACAACCGCTCCCTCACCTCGGCCCCGCCGTTCAAGATCGCCGGTCGCGGCGGCTGACAACACGGGCCCAAGCCTTGACGGTCCCAGGACCATCTGATACTGTCCCCCTGCCTCACGCTTCAGGGGGATGGGGATGCCAATGGTGGTGACCGCCGGGATTCTTATCCAAGAGGGGCGTATCCTGATCTGCCAGCGGCGGAAAGGGGATTGGGGGGAGTACAAGTGGGAGTTCCCCGGGGGGAAGGTCGAGGACGGGGAGGACCCACGAGAATCGCTTCGCCGGGAATTCGAGGAAGAGCTCGCCATCGAGCCCGAGATCGGACCCCTCCTCTGCCACCTTCAGCACCGCTACCCAGACCGAGAAGTGGAGCTTTACGTCTTTCACATCCCGGGCTACACCGGTGAGCTCCGCAACAGACAGTTTGAGAGCATTCGGTGGGCGAGGCGGGATGAGCTTGTCCACTTTGACTTCCTCGAGGCGGACCAGATCCTCATCGAATCGCTCGCACGAGGAAGTCTCTTACAGGAGGGAGGGTGAAGCAAGGGGGGATCGACCCAGGTCTGAAGCGTCTCTTTCAGCAACGACTCCTCCGATGGTATCGATACCACGGGCGGGATCTCCCATGGCGGAAGACCCAGGATCCGTATCACATCCTCGTGTCCGAGGTCATGCTCCAGCAGACCCAGGTCGATCGGGTTCTCGGTTTTTACGACAGGTTCCTCAAGCGATATCCATCGGTGGAGGAGCTGGCGTCGGCGAGGCGTAGCCAGGTGCGAGAGGCCTGGGACGGGCTCGGCTATTACGCCCGGGCGAGGAACCTCCACAGGACGGCCCGCCGCGTGACCCATCGCCATGGGGGCCAATTTCCCAGAACCTACGAGGAGGCGCAGGCCCTCCCGGGGGTGGGCCGCTCCACCGCAGGAGCCCTCTTAAGCTTCGCCTTTGGGACCGAAACCCCTATCCTGGATACCAACGTCAAGCGTCTCCTTTCTCGGATCTTTATCCAGCGCCTCTCCCCCCGACCGGCGCAGACAGAGCGGCGGCTCTGGCGCCTCAGCGCGGACCTAATCCCAAAGGGGAAGGCCTGGACCTTCAACCAGGCACTGATGGATTTTGGAGCGCTGGTCTGCACCGCCAAAAATCCCCGGTGCAGCACCTGCTGTTTCACGGACATCTGCCGGGCATACCCCAGGTTAATGCGCGAGCGAGACCGGCGGCGAGGGTAGGAACGCTGGCGAGACTGGTCAACCACCGACCGCACATAGAGGAGGGGCTCTGGTAACCATGTTGCGGGCTATCATCTTTGATTTCGATGGTGTCATCGTCGATACCGAGCGATTCCACTTCCAGGCACTCAAGCAAATCCTCGCAGAGAAAAAAATCCCCCTCACCTGGGAGGAGTACACTCACACCTACCTGGCGATGGATGATAGAAATTGTCTTCGCACTGCATTCGCCCAGCACGGGCGGCCGCTCACGCCGGAAATGGTGGATGATCTCACCGAACGGAAGGCCAGCTATTTCTTCAGCGCCATGCCCGACGCCGTCAGCCTCTTCCCCGGGGTCGAAAACTTCATCCGCCAAGCCACAGAAAAGTATCCCCTGGCCATCGCCTCGGGAGCCTTGCGAGAGGAGATCGAGTTTATCCTCGGAAAAGTCGGCCTGCGGGAATTCTTCCCAGTGGTGGTGGCCGCAGAGGATGTGGTCATGGGAAAGCCCCACCCCGAGGCCTATATCACCGCCCTGGCCCGGCTGAATCGGTTAATCTCTTCCAGTCCGGTGCGACCCTCAGAGTGCCTGGTGATCGAGGACTCCCGCCATGGAGTGGCCGCCGCGACCGCCGCAGGGATGCGGTGCGTTGCCGTTCCCAACTCTTACCCACCAGAAGCGCTCACCGCCGCCCATCTCGTGGTCAAAAGCCTAGAGGAGCTTGACTCGGCACTGATGGGGGACCTTTTTCCGTGAGGGGGGGAATGCGGGACCAGGGAGAAGAGAGGATCCAACATATCCGGAGCCGGTTCGCGAGGATGGTTGATCGGGCGGAAGAACAGATCGACCTGGCCGAGGCAGCTCTGCTGATCGCCGCCGAGGAATACCCCCATCTGGACACCGAAGGATACCTCGGCCGCATCGGGGGGATGGCCGAACGGGTCAAAGATCGGGTCAGCCTCGAACTCGATCCGGTCACGGTGATCGAGGAGCTGAATCGCTATCTCTTCGATGAGGAAGGGTTTCGGGGCAACTCCGAAGACTACGACGACCCGAAGAACAGCTTCCTCAACGAGGTGATCGATCGTCGAAAAGGGATTCCCATAACCCTCTCTATCCTGTATATGGAGATCGCCTGGCGCCTCGATCTCCACCTAGTCGGGGTCGGCCTCCCAGGGCACTTCATCATCAAATACCAGTCCGGAGACCGGGAAATCCTCATCGATCCTTTCCACCGAGGAGCCCTCCTTTCCGAAGAGGACTGCCAGCGCACCCTAGACCAGATTTACAAGGGAAAGATGGCCTTTCATCGAGGCCTCCTCACTTCCACCCCCAAGAGGTCGATCCTCGCCAGAATGTTGAACAACCTGAAGGGGAGCTACCTCCGCCGGAAGAATTTCCCAGGGGCGCTTCGAGTGGTGCAGCGGCTGTTGATCATCCATCCTGATTCTCCGACCGAGGTGAGAGACCGAGGTTTGATCTATGGGAAGATGAAGCAAATCCCCCTCGCCATTGCCGATCTCCGACACTATCTGGACGCTGTCGAGGAGGCGGATGACCGGGAGGCGATCACCGAGCACCTCCGGCACCTCCAAATGCATCAGGCCGTGCACAATTGATGTGGTTCATGGTTCACTGTTCACGGTTCACCGCCGAGGGTCCGATGTACGGGGAGTAGGGGCTCGGAGGGACCTTCCTCGGAGGCGCCATAATTCTCCGACGACTTCATGCGGAGAGGCAACGTTACGCGCGCATAGGCGTTGTAATTCGCCAATGCGGGCCACCCCCGCCTGCGCTACGCTACGGCGGCGGGACCCCGGCCAGACGCAAGCCAGATGTCGCCTGCCTCGGAAGGAACCCCCTCCTCGCCCCTACCGACGTCGGTCATCGGTCATTGGTCATCGCAACCGCGGGGGAATTTGCTTGACCCCCGGGTAGATCTTCACTAGCATATGTCTCCGTCCCTCACTGAATCTAGCGTGTCCCCGAATCCATGGATCACGGCCCAGGGTCCTTCTTGAAATCCTGAGTCTTAGGAGGCCGAAGCATGAGCGAACGAGCCTTAAGCGACGTAGTGACGGCCTTTGGAGGAGATACGGCGCAGGCCGAGGCCGAGGTGGCCGAGCGGTGGGAGGTCTTGAAACGGGTCAACTCCGCTGCAACCCGTGATTCGGCCATCCAACAGCTCGCCTGGGAGTACGCCCCCAGACCGATCCAGCACGTCTTTCCCGGAGACAACTGGTACTTCATGATCAAGGCGGCCCAGTCCCAGGCCCACACCCTCCTCCTCGACCTGGAAGATGCGGTCGCCACGACCCGCAAGGACGTTGCCCGCACCGTCCTGACCCTCCTGGTCCGGGCCCTCCGGGGGCACACCCTTTCGGAGGCAGAGCTGGAGTTTCTGAAGGCTCATGCCCTGCCAGCAGGGAAGGCGGACCAGCTCACGCAGCAGTTTATCCGAGAGGGGGCGCACTTCCAGGTTAAGCCGGAATGCCGGTTCCCGCCGGAGCAGATGATCCTGGTCCGGCCCAATAACCTCCGCACCAAATGGGCAGCCGGGGACTACTTCCAGGTGATTCGAGAGATCGGGGATCTCATCGCCGGGATTTACCTCCCGAAGGTGGAAGGGCCGGAGGACGTACGAGTGGCAGTCCAGATTCTCCGCGCCCTACAGCAGGAGCGGGGCTGGGTCACTGGGAGACACAAGATCTTTGTGTTGACCGAGCTACCCGGGGCGGTGCTTACGGCAGAGGAGATCCTAAAGGTGGCCCCCGAGGTGGAAGAGGCCAACCTGGGCGTGGTCGACTACACGGCGGCCACCGGGGGCCGGAGCGTGGTCCAACAAGAGCAGTACACCTACATGCGCTACCCGCTCCTGAAACTGGTCGAGGCGGCCCGGGCCACGGGCAAGGCGGCCGGGACGGGGATTACAGTCAAGTTGAACGCGGACGATACCGAAGTAGACACCGTCCGGGCCATCGCGCTCGGAATCCACCGCAAGTGGAGTGTACATCCCGCGCACGTTGAGGGGATTGCTCGCCACGCCGTGGAGTTCCCCTCTCCTCTCCGAAAGCGCCTCTCTTTCCCCGACATCTCCCCCTTCGACTTCGCGCGGCTCGAACGCCTAGCGCGGGAGGAGCAACCGATCCTCCCTCCCCTGGTCTTCGTCCCTCGGCCCGTGACGCTCTGTCGGTCGGTGGTCACGGTCGCAGGGCAGGATCTCGACGCCCTGCGGGCCGCCTTTACCTCGTCGGCCGACATGGTAATTGTGGATGCAGATGGAAGGGGAGGGCCTCATGGGCAGAAGGCCCAGCGAAAGCTGGCTGAGCTTTTGACAAAGACGGAGCGCCCCTCCCAGATGGTAGCGATGCAAATGGACCTGGAACGACTGGAAGCGCCCCAGCAGCTTCAGGAACTGGTCCAGCTCCTCAAGGATCGGGTCCAGGCCGTCATCCTGCCTGCGGTGGATCACCCACGCGCTGTGAGGCATGCGGCGGGGCTCCTCACTACCGTCGAGCGGGAGGTGGGCCTTCCAATCGGTTCCCTCGCCCTGGGGGCCCGGCTCACCCGGCCAGAGACCGTGGAGCGGGAGGCCTATGCCATCGCCACCGCCAGCGGGCGGATGATGTGGATCTTCCTCGACCTCGAGGGGGCGCAAGCGAAGGAGGAGACGTCTGATCCCAAGACCAAAGGGTTTTACTACTACCGGTCGGCCCTGGTGGCTGCCACGGCCGCCGCTGATATCGACGCGGTGGATAGCATGAGCGATGCCGCGCAGCTCGAAGAGGAGACCCTCTTCTCCGCCAATTTGGGCTTCCACGGCAAAATAGTCACACCGGATCAGGCAGCAGGTGTCAACGCCGCGATGAATCCGCCACGCGCCGGCGAGCGACCTACCCAACCCAAGGGGCCGGCGGCGGAGACGTTCAACGCGCGATGGATCAACGCGGTAGAGCGGGCTCTCGAGATCCTCGAGCTCTATGCCACCGCCGATCAAGAGCGAAACCTCGGCGCGGTCGCTTACAACGACCCGGTCACCGGCCAGGCCGAGCTGGTGGATGCGGCGACGGCGCGCATCTACTACCGGCAACTGGAGCGGGCCCTCAAGGCCGCCCATCTCACTCCCACCGAGGCCGAGCGGTATGTGGTGGCCCGGGAACGGCTCCTGCTCGCGCTCAGGCCGGGTGGGATGGAACAGGTCGGCGAGGCGGTCTTCGCAGGGGAGAAGCTCCAGGGGAATGCCGTCACCGTCAGTCCCTGGATGGTGCAGGCCTTCGCCAAGGCCTCCGGCGACCGGAACCGCTACCACCTGGACCAGGCGTATGCCAAGCAGTCCCGGTTTGGGGGGCTCGTCGCCCACGGCTTGTTCACGGTCTGCCACATCCTCGCGAGCCTGGGCCGCCGCCTCCCCGCCTACACCCTCGACGCGCTCGAGGCCCACTTCCGGGCCCCGGTCTATTTCGGGGACAGCATCACCCCCCTGGCTGAAGTGCAGGAGGTCCTGGAGGGCGGGAGAGCCGTGCTCCGGCTTCGGGCGGTGAACCAGGAGGGGACGGTCGTCTGCGAGGGGACGGCCACCCTGAAGCTGAAGAAAGCGGGGGAGTTGCTCCCCACGCCGCCCGCAGAGCTCGCATGGCTCCGGCAGTGGGCCCAGGATGTAATCCCCGCGGTCCCCGCCACGGTCTACGACTTCACCAATCCGTCGACCCCCCGCCAACAGACCTTCACCAAGTCGATCACCCCCGAGCTGGTGCGGGCCACCCAGGTCCTCTTCGGTCCCCTCTATCCCCATCAGGTGAGTCCCCTGCTCGCCGTCGGGACAATGGCGATGGCCTCGGCCGAGAGCTCGCCCGGCCACCTGCTGCTCACGGCAAGGGTGTCGCAGCTGGAAGCTTCGATTGAGACGGGGGATCAACTTAGCCTATCGGCCACGGCCCCACCGCCAGACCAGATCCGGCGCTCCCAGAAAGGGAAAGGGACCCCGATCGTCCCCCTCGATATTGTAGTGAATAATCAGCGGGGCAGAGCCGTTCTTCAGGGGCAGACGGTCAAACTCATGGAGGAGCAGCCGCCGTCATCCTGAGCGGCAAAGCATTTCATCCATCTCAGCCCATGGAAGCTATGGCCGATCGAGAGGTGAATCGAGGTTTTCCGCGAAGGATCCCGCTGTTGCTGTTAGCGTCTCTGCTCGTCCTGGGGACAGCCATCCAGGCCGCCCCCCAGTGCGCCTACCCGGCACTCGAACTCCTCGATTTCGATTTCGTGGTCAGTTCTCAGACGATCCAGAGCCGAGCGGAGGGCACAGCGCGAAATGTCTGTCTCACCGCGCCGATCCGGCAGACCGGCAGTCAGGGAGCTATCGCTCCG
>VRUN01000064.1 GCA_019456075.1 Candidatus Methylomirabilota bacterium | reverse complement strand
GGCGAATACCATATCTTTCACGGTGAGCAGCAGGAAGTCGAGGGACGAATCCTGGGTGTGGAAGATGGCCGGTTACTCGTTGGTGACGATCCTGCGACCGCTGAGCAGGTGGCATCTGGCACCATCCGGAAAGGCGTATCGAAAGTCGAACATGAGGAGGAATCATGGATTGAGAGACTGCGCAACCGGTATCCACACTGGAGAGCCAACCTGGATCTGGGTTTCCGTGTTGAAGACGGGGGAGGAGTGGATAAACGCAGAATCGACTGGGGGTTCAATATTGAACGGCGTAAAAAGCCGACACGCTTCGTGGCCAGATGGCTCCAGGCGTTTGAGAGAGAACGCGAGGTCGGTGAGCCCGCGGCGACGACCACGGACGAATTCCACGGGTTTCTGTTGGGCGAGTACGATTTATCGAAACGTTTTTTCCTCTTTGCCTTGCCCGCGGTTGATCGCGATGTCCCTCGTGGGATCGAGATTCGCGCCTATCCCGGCGCTGGTGTTGGGTACCGGTTTGTCGAAACTCAACAAGCGCACCTGCAGGCTCAGGTTGGGGGTGCATACGTCTACGAGGATTTCACGGATTTTGGAGACAATACCTATGCCAGTGGACTGCTCGGTCTCGAGGGCCGATATGAATTCGAAAGTGGGATTTCTGTGTATGGGCGAATGTTCTATTATCCTGGACTTTCGGACCCCAGTAAAGAGTGGCTATACCGCACGGAATTTGCGCTTACCGTGCCCCTGATTGATCCGATCGCAATGAAGCTTCGGGTCACCAATATAAACGACAGCAATCCTACGCCAGACATAGGTAACAATAAGGTTACGACGACGTTGGGACTGTCGCTGATATTCTGACGACCCCTCCGCGGTTTTCGCGGAAGCGTGTCGCGGATTGATTGCGGTTTTGAGGTCACGAGATGGTACGTTGTGCCGCCGTCCGGCACATCCGAGAGGTTCTAATCTTCTTGAGTGCACCACGCGCGAGTTATTTTAGCCTCCACTAAGCCTGGTTGAACGAGATCCCTCCCCACTCGCGACTTTTCGCTGTCCGGCCCGAAAGACTGTAATTCACTCCACCCGCTTTACGTACGGGTAGCCGCGCCAGGAGAACCTGTGGGCGGATAATCCAAAGATCCCGCTAGCTCGGCAATTTTCTCCTGAGGGAAGCTTGGCAAGTACAGTGCATTGTGCTCTCTCCATTCCTTGACGTGTGTCTCGGCTGCTTGGGCGAGCTGGTCGTCGAGTTTGTCCGCCCTCTCGAGATACATCGTCTGCGAAGGGACGGCTAACCTGGAGCCCGCCTGAGCCACGATGTCCATGATCCGCAGGTTGAGATCCTCGGCGATCTCCAGGTACTGGCCGTAGTCGGTCACGTCAACGTAGGCAAAAACATCCAGGTCGACTGAGTATTCTCCGAACCCCGCAAAGCGTATTCGGGCCGGGTCGGGGTCAACCTTGGGGTGAGCGTAGAGCATCTTGCGAATCTCAACCAGGATGTACCGGATCTGGTTAGGCGTTGTCTCGTATGGGAGCCTGATCCGGGGATGGTACCAAACCTTCTCCCGCTTCGAGAAGTTATCGAGCTGAAGGTTCACGAACTCGGCATTGGCGACACTGACGACGGTGCGGTCGAGGGTCCGCACCCGGGTTGCGCGAAGCCCAATCTCTTCGACGGTCCCGATTTTATCCCCAAACCGGCAAAAATCGCCGACGCGTACCGGCTGTGACGTGTACAACGTGACGGCGCCGATCAAGTTCTCAATCGGCTTCTGTGCGGCCAAGGCCACCGCGAGACCGCCGATGCCGAGCCCTGCCACGAGTGTCGTGACGTTGACCCCGACGTTGTGTAGCCACACGATGCCGGCAATGAGGGCTGCCGCAACCTTGGTGGCGTTGGCCAGCGGTGGTAGGAGGACCGTCAGGTCACCCCGGCCCCTTCGCCTGAGCCGCTCGGCCAGGCCGATACCGAAGATATCGAAGAGGCACATAGCGCCCCATGCAACCGCAATGGTCGGGATCGTGTATGTGGACATCAGTGCGCGCATCACTGGCGTCGGCCCGAGCAGGTTCAGGGTAACCCTCGCAATGATGATAAACAGGAGGAGCCGGGCGGGGCCAGCGAGGATGCGTTCGAGAGGCGTGGTCAGTTTGGTTACCTTGCGACGGAGGGGAAGGGCGACAGCCTTCGTGACCACGAGTGCGGCGAGAAACGCAAAAACGCCTACAAGTAATATGGCAGCCCACCACCAGGCTTGAAGCCCGAGGATCTGAAGGTCGAGGAATGCCGCCGGTAGGAAGTCGCCGATTAATCCGTACCCGAACTGCTCATACAGTGCTGGTATGCGGGCCACCGTTACCGTAGAAACCTTCCAGATACGTACGCCGTCGCCCCGCGGAACCCGCTGCAGCAGAATGGTGACGGGCTTTTCCGCGGTTTCGATGCGACCGACCCGGTCGCGGTATGTGGGGAGACCATCATCAAGGTGTCCCTGTGGATCGGTACTCAGCGCGTCGAGGTCGATCCAGAGAGTGCGATCAAGGACGATTTTGAGTTCACGCGCCAGTAGTGGGCCTTTGCTTTTGTCTAGGCCTCTCGGTAACCTCCGGAGATCGAGATACTCCGCCGCACGCTCATAATTCCACTCGCGTGTGGCCTTCAAGAATCCTGCGACACTGCCGCGCGGGGTCCCCCGGTCGAACTCGTCGTCGGGAACGACGGCCTGTGCTGTTTTCTGCTCCGGCTTCTGCTCCGGCTGTTCTGTGACCTTTTTTTCTTTCGCCGTTCCCCCTACCATCTCCTTGAGGGTGGGCTGCTGAGCCAGGGCGCTATCTGCCAAAACGAACGCCGCCACCAGCAGACACGCACCCAGAACCACGAACCTGTTCATGACAACACGAAGGGTTGAACCGTGTGCAGAGAAACTCATTGGCCCTTACCTCCTTCCTTGAGAATATGCCAACCTTTCTTTACGGGGACTCCATATCCATTATCTCTTCGATGCATCCACCAACATCTTCTGTAGCGGCCATTCAGGTAGGGGCTTTATATTGGCGGGAGAGCTTTAGCGTGTCAAGGGGTCCGAACCTGTATTCCTAAGATGTCAGAGTGTGTGTTCGGGGCACCAAAGGGCACGGTTTGTCGCGTCGTGCACAAGAGGGAGCGAGCATACGCCAAAATTCGCTCAGCAGTCTGAACTAAGTAGATATTATGCTTGACACCGGGGGGCGTCGCTTATAGGGTCGCAGCGTGCGGGCAACGGCCCGGGCCGAAGGTTTCTAGGAACTTTTGATTGGTCTTACCGCCCTCAAAGGCTCGCGAAGCCCTTGAGGGTTCTCTTTTTCACGGCCCCTCGGTGAGGAGGAACCGCGATGGTGAGTAAGCTGTACATCGGAAACCTTCCCTTTGAAGTTGGCGAGGAAGAGCTTCGGTCGCTGTTCGGGCAGGCCGGGACCGTGGAGTCCGCGAAGATCATCACCGACCAGTACTCAGGCCGCTCCAGAGGGTTTGGCTTTGTAGAGATGGCTGAAGAAGAAGAAGCGGCCAAGGCGATTCAATTGTTGCACGGGCACGCCGTGAAGGGCCGAAGCCTGGTTGTCAGCCATGCAAGGCAAGAGCAACGAGGCGGGGGTCCAGGCCGAGGAGGCCCTCGGGGAGGCGGGGGAGGAGGAGGGGGAGGATGGAGGCCGCGCTGAACATTGGACCGGAAAGCCCGCCCACCATAGACCCCCCTCTCCGCCCTGTGTTGGTTTCGCTGATGGTCGGCTAGGCCGAATCACAAAAGGGAGAATAAGAGATGACGGTATCATCCGGCACGAAAGTCTCCATCGAGTACACCCTCAGGCTGGAAGACAAGGCTGTGATTGATACCAACGTCGGGGCCGAGCCATTGACCTATGTTCATGGATCAGGCCAGATTGTCTCCGGACTGGAGAAGGGGCTGGAGGAGATGAAGATTGGCGAAAGTAAGGAGGTCGCGGTCAATCCAGAGGAAGGCTATGGCCCCGTGAACCTAGAGGCCTATATGGAAGTTGAGAAGGGGGAGATCCCGCCCGGTGCGGTGAGAGTCGGTGCACAGCTCGAGGGCCAGGATGACGGGGGCCGGCCTGTGTACACCCGGGTGGTAGAGGTCAAGGACCAAACGGTTGTGCTGGACTTCAACCATCCCCTAGCTGGCAAGACCCTCCACTTCGACGTCAAGATCCTGGACATCCAGCAGGGACCCGTTGCGTGACGCCGTAGGCCACACGGCGAAAGGAATGGACTTTGCTGGAGCGGTGCGAATCCTCTTGGAGGCACCGCCAAAAAAGCTAATCAGCTAGCCTGCCGTCGCGATGGCGAAATGCCGAGGTTGACCATCTGCTTGAACATCCGCCCAGGAATCGCCGGTATATTAGCCCACGTCCAAAAGAGTAAGGGCCGCATAATACGGTAGCCGAGGTCCGGGCCGGTCAGGCGCATGAAGATCTCGTGTGCTTGACGGAGGGCCTGTTCGTTGGCCTGGCGGCGTTCGGCTTCGTAGTCTTTCAAGTCCCCCATTGAAACCGGTTCACCTGCAGCGAGCTTCGGACCGATTCGATCGGCCAACTCTTCGGCGTCGTTGATCGCCAGGTTCATGCCGTGTCCACCGGCCGGGCTGGTAATATGGGCGGCGTCGCCGATCAGGGCACACCCGTCGGCGACATAGGCATTACAATGGTAGAGCCCCATTTTGAAGATGTGGGCTCCCCGCTTGCTGAACTGGTACCCCTCCAGAAAGGGATCCCTCCCGATCGCAAGCTTTCTAATCTCGTCGGCCGACATCCGAAAGATATTGGCCGCGTCGTGGCGGAGCGACATGATGTAGACGCGGACCACCGTCGGTGACAGCGGACCGATCACCAGGAACCCGTCCGGATGGTACGCCATACGCATCTCCGTGGGGACGCCGGCGGGTTCTTCCGCTTCGATCACGACGCATTCCTGTTCGTACCAGTAGGTCTCGGGTTCCTCGCCGAAACACTTGCGGACCGTCGAGAACTTCCCGTCTGCCCCGATCACGATCCGAGCCCGGATGTCGTAATCGCCCTCCTCGCCGTGGACAGAGAGGATCATCAAATCGTCGACCCGGCGAATCATTCTGACGGTATGTCCACGTCGAGTGGGAACGCCCCGTCGTTCAGCCTCTTGAATGAGGGCCGCCTCGATCTTTTCGTGTGGCAGCGTCAGGATGTAGTTAAAGGGTGGGTCGAAGGCTTGAGAGATATCAAAGTGACCGAGGAGGCCTTTGCGGTAGTGGCTAAAGACCATCCTCCCCGTCTTTTGGCCGCCCGCCTCAAAGATAGCATCAAGGGCTCCGATGCGATCGAGGGCGCGCACGGCGGCGATTTGAAGCGCATCGCCCCGGTTGATCTCACCGACCTCACGGCGTCGTTCAAGCACCACGGCGTTAAGGTTGTACCGGCCCAACGCCACGCCCATCGCCGCGCCGGCGACGCCGCCTCCGACAATCACGGCATCGAATTGCTCCATTTAGGCGCTCCAATAATCCGCTGCCCTGTTTCGAGTTCCCGGCTATGCGACCGGTCGCATGGCGTGTGAGCGACCTAATTGAGATCGTCGTCTAAGTGATGTTCTCAGTCTTATGGGTATGCCTTGTCGAGGGTTGGTCAAGCGCCTTGACGCTCAGCCTTTCTTTTCGACAGCCTGGAGCTCGATGGCGATCTGGACCTCCGGGCTGACCATGAAGCCGCCCGCCTCGATGATCCGGTTCCAGTTCACCCCGTAATCCATTCGGTTAATCGTCACGGTAGCACGTGCGCCAAATCGCCGCTCCCCCTGCATGCCTTTGATAATAGGCGTGGGACCCGTTACCTTCAGGACGACTTCTTTTGTTGTGCCGCGAATAGTCAGATCGCCGACCAGGTCAAGGCCGCCCTGTCTGACGTTCTGCACCTTCTTGGACTTAAAGGTGATGTGGGGGAAATTCTGTACATCAAGAAAGTCCGCGCTACGCAGATGGTTGTCGCGCTTCACGTGGCGCGTGTTGATGCTGGCGGTCTCGATGACGATGTCGACCCGGACGGACTTCACGTCGCCTGGAACATAGCGGATCGTCCCGGCGTATTTTTCGAAAGTGCCGTGTATGCTGGAGATCATCATGTGGCGAGCCGAAAACCCGGCGATCGAGTGTACCGGATCGATGGCCCAGGTTTCCGCTGTCGCAATGGATGGCAGGGCGAGCAGGGTAATGGCGATCAACCAAGCGGCAATTTTTCTATT
Organism: Candidatus Methylomirabilota bacterium; assembly: GCA_019456075.1. Lineage (GTDB taxonomy): Bacteria > Methylomirabilota > Methylomirabilia > Methylomirabilales > CSP1-5 > CSP1-5. Next base: position 2,180 of record VRUN01000064.1, on the reverse strand, counting down.
CCGGGTCATGGCGCCTCCTGTGATTGCTCCCGTGAGGGGAACCGGACTCCACCCATCCTGTTTATGCTCAGCAGTGCTTTGGTTCGGAAAGGAAAAACCGGGCCCTTCAGTATCCCCAACCGGGTCGGGGGTGTCAAGATGCAGGCTTTTCTTGAAGGAAAGAGCGCCCGAGAATGGATGGGTCCGATTAGCATGCTGCGTTTGCGGAGATGGCTTGACTTTGAAAAAAAGCGCCCTTCCGGATCGTGCTTCGCCCGGAAGGACGTCTGGGGACTTGGTGCGGGACAGGAGGGGTCTATGCGGCATGTATGCGGCCGCTGTAAAAATCGTCTCCTCCGCAGTTCGTTCGTGTAGGTGTTCATGTTCTAGGGCGACGCGGTCCAGCCGATCAGCGAGTCGCCGAAGCGTGCCGCTCGCCCTGAGCGGTTCGCCCTGATCCTTCATTTCACGCACATGTCTATCATGCCGAGGCCTGCCCAGGCCGGGAGATCGCCCCCCGGAGGGGACTGCGGTATTGGCATAGAACGTGCAGAAAAGGGGGAGGAAAGTCGGGGTGTCGATGGAAGCTCCACGCAGGACCGGAGGTCGCGCATGAAGGATGAAACCCTAGGGGTTTCCACCGGAAAGATTCTGGCGGTGGATGACAATCCGGCAGCCCTTGAGGCCCTCGCATCCTTTTTGGAGGGGGCGGGGTTTGAGGTCCTGACCGCCATCAGCGGTCGCGAGGCACTCCGCGTGGCCAGGGAACCTACTCCCGACTTGGTCCTTCTCAACCTCGGGATGGCTGGAATGAGCGGGTACGAGGTATTACGGGGGCTGAAGGCGCTTGAGGAGACGAGCGATGCCCCCGTCGTGATCGTCACCGCCCCGGACCAAGCGGCCGAGAAGGAAAAAGCCATTTACGAAGGTGCGGATGACTTTTTGGCCACGCCTTTTGAGCAGCGCGAGCTCCTCGTCAGGATCCGGATGCTTCTCAAGGTGAAGCGGTTACATGAAGATCTCGATCGCACCCTCAAGCACCTGCACGAGCTGGAGGCGGCTCGGTATGCGGGGAGCGCTGCGGTAGACACCCAGAACAGTCCAACCCCATATACCCCTCTTGCCAGGATCCTTATCGTTGAGGACGAGCTTCTGGAGCGGGCGATCTATGCTGACCTGCTCAGGGGCCATGGGTACGAGGTTCTCACGGCGTCTTCGGCCCCGCAAGCCCTCGAGTTCTTGCGGCTGCAGGCAATCGATGTAATTCTGGTCGATCTTGTCCTTCCGGGCATGTCGGGCCCTGCACTGATCGAACGATTGAAGACCGTCTCTCCCGAGACCCCGGTGGTCGTGGTCACTGCCCACCCGTCTTCCCATCACGCCATTACTGCCCTGAAACTTGGAGCCTTTGATTTCATTGTCAAGGGATTCAAGAACGAGGTCATGCTTCATGCCGTGAGGCGGGCCGTGGAAAAGCGGCGACTCGAACAGCAGTCGGAAACCCTGCTTCAAGAAATCAGAACCAAAGTGGATCGCCTTCTCGAGTGAGCGCAACTCTCCCTTGCGGTTGCCCCCTCCCGGGGCAGTCTGGTATACTCTGCCCACTCTGCGAGGAGGAATGTAATGTCTTCGCCCACGGACGCAGCCCCCGGGAGCCATTTGTCATGGATGGGGGTCGCCCTGGAGGAGGCCCGAAGGGGAGGCGAGGAGGGCGAGGTCCCTGTGGGGGCAGTGCTGGTCCGGGACGGAGTTCTCTTGGGCGCAGCGCATAATTGCCCCATTGCTCTCCATGATCCGACCGCCCATGCTGAGCTGCTGGTCCTCCGGGCGGCAGGACAGCGGATCGGCAATTATCGGTTTCCCGACGCCACCCTTTATGTCACCTTAGAGCCGTGTGTGATGTGCGCCGGGGCATTGCTTCATGCCCGGGTGGCATGCCTGGTGTATGGAGCTGCTGATCCCCGGGGCGGCGGTGTCGAGAGTGTGTATCACATCCTGGGGGACGCCCGCCTCAATCACAAGGTCGAAGTGATCAGCGGTGTGCGGGCAGAGGAATCTCAGGCCCTCCTGCAGGAATTCTTTGGTGCTCGGCGGTAGGTGTCGTGCTTCCACGGCTTGGGATTAGCGAGCGGGAGGGGTACCGAAGTGGACGTAACGGGCCCGACTCGAAATCGGGTTGTCCCGTGATGAGCGGGGCACGT
>VRUN01000063.1 GCA_019456075.1 Candidatus Methylomirabilota bacterium | reverse complement strand
GGGAGCAGATGCAGCGGGCGGGCGTTCGTCTCCTGATTGATGCCGGGGATTTAGCCCCGATGGGACTCACCGATGTTCTCCCTCGCCTCTCGGCGTTGTGGCGCGCATTTTGGCAACTCCGGAGGAGCCTCGGCGCAGAACATCCCAACCTTCTTCTCCTCATTGACTTCCCCGACTTCAACATGTTACTGGCCAGAGCGTCCCGGCGGATCGGGATTCCGGTCCTGTACTACGTCAGCCCACAGGTCTGGGCCTGGCGGCGGGGAAGGATCCGGACCCTAAAACGGTTGGTGGAAAAGATGCTGGTTATTTTCCCCTTCGAGGAGGCCTTATATCGTGAGGCAGGGGTCCCCGTGGCTTTTGTGGGACATCCCATGCTCGACCGACTGTGCGAGGTCCCGAGTCGAGAGGAGGCTCGTCGCGGGCTGGGATGCGGTGAATCGGACCTCATCGTCGGCCTCCTCCCTGGGAGCCGAGAGGGGGAGGTCAGGCAGCAACTGCCGGTCCTGAAAGAGTCGGTGGCCCACATTGCCCGAACGGCACCCGAGATCCAGTTCCTCCTCGCAGTGGCCGGTTCCCTCCCGCAGCGTCTGGTAGAGACCCTGCTCCAGGGGAGCAATTCCCGCATTCGACTGGTCCAAGGCCAAACGTACCAGGTTATGAGAGCAGCGGATCTGTTGATTACCGCGTCGGGGACGGCGACGCTCGAGGCAGGGCTTCTCGGAACCCCCATGATCATCGTCTACCGTGTCTCTCAAATTACTTGGTGGGTGGGGAGGCTGTTGGTAGATGTTCCTTTCGTCGGAATGGTAAACTTGGTGTCGGGGACGCAGGTGGTTCCTGAGCTGCTCCAGAGGGATTTTACCCCAGAGCGGGTCGCCAAGACCGCCCTGGAACTGCTGCATAGTCCTGGGGGGCTCGGCGCGATCCGTCAGAGGCTCCAAGAGGTTCGAGGGAGACTGGGGGAGGAAGGGGCCTCTCTTCGTGCCGCCCAAGAGGTTCTGAAGACGCTGCAAGAGACGGGGGCGAGGGTTTAAAGGTGGGGCGAGGCTGGAAGCGGTACCGGACGCATCCCGTTGTCTTAGGTGGGCTCACGCGACTGGCGGCGGGTCTGATGCGTGGCCTCTTTCGGTCGCTGCGGATTGCCGAAGTGGGGCGCGAGGTGTTTGAACCGCTCATCCAGATGGAGGGGAAACAAGTGATAGTCGCCTTCTGGCACGGCCGGCTCCTGATGATGCCCTTTGCCTATCCCCAGGTCCCCTGGGCTATTATGATCAGCCGGCACCCGGATGGGGAATATATCACTCGGGTGTCAGAGCGCTTTGGTCTTCACGTGGTTCGGGGCTCAGCGCGGCGGGGTGGCCCTTGGGCCCTGTTGGGGATGGTTCGCGCCGTGCGCAGGGGATATCATCTCGCCATCACGCCCGACGGGCCTCTCGGTCCAAGGGAACAGGTCAAGCCAGGGACGATCGAGCTCGCGCGGCTGGCAGGCACGCCAATTCTTCCCACCGCCTTTGCCGCTTCGCGGGGGAAGTTCTTGCGAACGTGGGACCGGTTTTTGATTCCTTATCCTTTCGGGCGGGTGGTCTTTGTCTGCGGAGAACCGGTGGTGGTCTCACCGAAGGCCGACCCCGAAGAGATGGAAAAAGCGCGGGTACTCTTGGAAGAGCGCCTTCGTCACGTGACGGCGCTGGCGGATGCCCACGTGAAGAACCGGCGGTAACCTCTTGGCGGTCACCGATCGGCGTTGAAAATGGAGTGGCTGCTTTGACACGGGAAAGCACATCGCAGCCTGTACCGATGAGAACCCTGTACAGCATCGGGCTCTTCTTTGCATTGCTTCCCTCTCTGCCCCGCCTCCTCCGCCGGATGGATCGGAGCGGTCCGTTCGGTCTTGGGCTCCCAGAGCGGCTCGCCCGATACCCTGAGGCGCTCACCGTCCGACTTCATGGAAAGCATCCCCTTTGGCTCCACTCGGTATCGGTCGGGGAGGCGGTGGTCGGAAGCATCCTCGTTTCAAGACTCCTGGCGCGGCGTCCCGGACTTCCGCTCGTCGTCTCGACGGTCACCGCGACGGGGCGAAAGGTGGCGGAGGAGCGAATCCCCCAGGCAGAAGGGTACTTCTACTTCCCGCTGGATTTCCCTAGACCAGTGACCCGGGCCCTCACGACCATTGCTCCCCGGCTCGTCCTGCTCACGGAGGGGGAAATCTGGCCGAATTTCCTGGAGGCCTGCCACCTTCGAAGAACCCCGGTCCTCCTGATTAATGGTCGGGTGTCGCGTCGGTCCTTTCGACGCTACCAGGTGGTCAAGCCGTTATTTCGACGGGTGCTGGATCGTATCGCCTTTTTCTGCATGCAGGGCGAGGTGGACGCCGAAAGGATCTTAGCGCTGGGAGCCGATCCAGACCGGGTGGTCGTTACCGGGAATATCAAGTACGATGACGAGGCGCCGAATGAACAATTTCCCGGCCATCTCGCCTCTGTCGCCCGTCTCATGAATGGTCGGCCGGTCTGGGTCGCCGGGAGCACACACCGGGGGGAAGAGGGTCTCATCGTCCAAGCGTTTCGTGAGGTCAGGAGGGAAGCCCCCGAGGCGATCCTGGTCCTGGCGCCGCGTCATCCGGAACGGGTTCCCGAGGTTGAGATGCTTCTTCAGCAGGCGGGATTTCCTTTTGTCCGCCGAAGCCAGCTCGGAGAAGGGGATTCCGAGCTTCCTCCGGTCATTGTCGTCGATACCATGGGAGAGCTGGGCCAACTCTATGGATTGGCGACGGTCGTCTTTGTGGGGGGGAGCCTGGTCCCGATGGGGGGTCACAATATCCTTGAACCTGCTCGGTATCGGCGGCCCATTTTGTTTGGACCTTATATGGACAATTTTGCCGAAGTGGCTGAGGCCTTCCTGGTCGAGGGGATGCCTCACCAAGTTCGTGACACCTCGGAGCTGGTCGCCCGGGTCCTGGAGTTCTTCCGCGATCCCGCCGCCGCAAGCCAGATGGGGGAGGCCGCCCATCGGGTCCTCATCAGGAACCGGGGGGCAGCCGAGCGGACCGTGACCTTAGTCGAGAGGTATCTGTGAATCCAGATTTCCATCAACACTATCGCCAGTGGATCGCTGGCCACGGGCCCTGGGGAGCGCCAGTGCGGTGTCTTCTTCAGGTCGCGTCCTGGATCTACGGCCTGGGTGTCCTGGGGCGTCTGGGTCTTTACCGGGTTGGCCTGCTCAGGCCGATCCGCGTTTCCGCCCGGGTCATCAGCGTCGGGAATATTACAGCGGGGGGGACCGGCAAGACTCCTTTCGTGATGCTCCTCGTGCAAGAAATGAAAGATCGAGGACTTCGGCCCGCAGTGGTGGTCAGGGGATACGGGGGAGAGAGAGAAGGGGGGACGCTGGTTGTCTCCGACGGTGAGACAATCCGAATGGACTACCCGGAGGTCGGGGATGAGGCAGTGCTACTGGCGCGCAAACTGCCTGGGGTCCCCGTCCTTATGGCGGCTGATCGGGTCATGGGATGCCGGATGGCGATCAGCGATTTTGGGGCGCAGGTCATCCTCCTGGATGACGGTTTTCAGCACCTCCGGGTCACGCGGGATTTGGACGTCCTCCTCCTCGACCGGGAAAATCCGTTCGGATACGGCTATCTTCTTCCCAGGGGACTCCTTCGGGAGCCGCTGGGTGCCCTTCGACGGGCGGATCTCTTCGTGATGACGGGGGCAGGTGGTCTTGGGGAGCCTTTGGACCTGCCACCCCAGCTTACACAAGCTGGGCGGGTGCCCCGCCTGCACGCAGTCTATACCCCGACTGTTCTGACAAACCTGAAGACCGGTGAGGCTGTCGCCGAAGAGAATCTTCGCGGTCAAGCGGTCGTCGCCTTCTGCGGGGTCGCGAACCCAGCGGTCTTTGAACGCACCGTTCAGTCCCTCGGAATCTTCCCCAAGCATCATCTCGTGTTTCCCGACCATCATCCGTATGATGCCTCGGATCTGGTGCGGGTCGCGAGGCACATGGAGGAGGCAGGGGCAACGGTCGCCCTGACGACCGAAAAGGACGCGGTTCGACTTGAAAAGCTTCTCCCGACATTTCCCATCTTCACGATAGGGATCAGGCTGGCTGTCACCGGGGGTCAGGCAGAGCTCAAGCAATGTTTGGATGCCCTGGTCCCTTCGGGGTGAAAGGGTGAAAGGGCGGCGGATAGGCTGTGAGGGTGATCGAGCGGAGGGTGATTGATTCGGATCGGATCCACCGGATTTTAATCCTAGGGGTGAACTGGGTCGGGGACGCGGTGATGACCACACCCGCCATTGCCCGGATTCGGAAGACCTTCCCCCGTGCAGAGATATCCCTTCTGGTGAAGCCTTGGGTGAAAGGGGTCTTTGAGGGGAGCCCTCACATCGACGAGATCCTCCTCTATGACCGGGAAGGGCCTCATAGGGGCGTGTCGGGGTTGCTCCGGTTGGGTCACGAGCTTCGGGGGCGCCGTTTTGATCTGGCCATCCTGCTTCAGAATGCCTTTGAGGCGGCCCTTATCGCGGTCCTTGCCCGAATCCCCCACCGCATCGGCTACGAGACGCAGGGAAGGGGTTTCCTCCTGACCACGGTCGTGGTCCGAGATCGATCGACGAGAGGGTTGCACCATGTGGGCTATTACCAGGCCCTACTGGACGCCCTTGGGTGGTCGGGGGAAGAGCGGGACCCGGCGCTGTACCTCAGCAGTGGGGCAGAGGACAAGGCAGGAGCTCTTCTCGAGAGAGAGGGGGTGCGGTCGGAAGAAGCAATCGTTGCCTTCAATCCAGGCGCCACCTATGGCTCGGCCAAGCGCTGGCCGGCGGATCGGTATGCAGCCTTGGCCGATCGCCTCGTCGAGAGTTTGGGGGTGCGGGTTTTGCTGACCGGGGTCCAAGCTGATGGGCCGGTGACAAAGGAAGTTCAATCACTCACCCGGCATGCGCACCGCATCATCGATCTGACCGGCCGGACGAATATCCAGCTGCTTGCCGCGGTGCTCAAACGGTGCGCCGTCTTTGTAACAAATGATACAGGGGCGATGCATATTGGGGCAGCGACGGGCGTTCCGGTTGTGGCGATCTTTGGACCCACCGATCCGAAGGCGACCTCACCTGTGGGAAGGCACGTGCTCCTGAGACATCCGGTCCCGTGCAGCCCCTGCCTCCTCAGAGAGTGTCCGATCGATCACCGGTGTATGAACCATATTTCAGTTGATGAAGTGTTCTCTTCAGTGGTAGATAATTACGATAAACAAGTTAAAGTAACACATTAAAGTATAAAGCGCGATGAAAGACTCGCCAGCGGTCTTTCTAGATCGGGACGGCACAATCAACGAAGACCCGGGGTATCTCACCAAGCCCTCCGAGGTCCGTCTCCTGCCAGGAGTCGGGGAGGCGCTACGACTCCTTCAGGAGGAGGACTTTCGTCTCGTAGTGGTGAGCAACCAATCGGGGGTGGCTCGAGGGATTATGACCGAAGCGATGCTGGAGCAGATCCAGGTGAAACTCGAGGCGCTCCTCAAGGCAGAGGGAGTGACGCTTACTGCAGCGTACTACTGCCCTCATCACCCGGAAGGGACTCCGCCCTATCGTCAGACATGCGATTGTCGCAAGCCGAGTGGGGGACTGGTTGAGCGGGCTGCACGGGAGCACGGAATTGACCTGAGCCGGTCCTATGTTGTGGGGGACCAGATCGTCGATATCAAACTGGCACGGCAGATGGGCATGCCTGCCATCCTCGTCCTCACCGGACAGGGCCAGCTCAATGTGGGGTCCGGGCAGATTCAACCGGATTACATCGCCTCTGACCTAACGGCCGCGGCCCGATGGATCGTCGAGAGACATGGCACTGGCCGATGACCGACGTCTGCCCAGCCAAGAGCTCGGAGGGACCTTCCTCATGGCTCGGGAAGTATCTTTCGTCGGCGGAACATTCCATGGATTCCTGATCCTGGCGGGTCAGCACCTTTGGCCCCTCGCTCCGGGCCTCTCGCGGCGACCCTGTTCGGTGGCTTACGCCCTGGGTCCCTCCGTGTTCACGATCCGTGCAAAGACCATGAGCACGGATCGTGCCTCGGTTTCCCAGGCCGTCGCCAGCCGAGGGGCCCCGCCGCTCTCGGTAATGTCGCTCGGGACCTGCAGGTGCTATTGCCTGGGGAGGGAGGATCTGCTTCCATCTTCGGCGTGATCTGGGCTGCGTCTTCGAAGGGATCCCCTCCTCGCTCTTGGCGACATCGGACATCGGTCGTCGGTATTCGGTTAACGAGGTGTTGAATGGTGCGGCGCGCAGCGGTAGCAGGTCTCTTTTACAGTGGAAGCGCCAGGGCGCTCCGACCTGAGGTGGAGGACCTTCTACCTCGGCCGGAGGAAAAGGTCGAAGCGATCGGAGTTGTCGTCCCGCACGCTGGCTATCTTTACTCGGGCGGGGTGGCCGGGGCGGTCTACGCCCGCGTGAGTGCTCCCGATGGGTGTGTCATCATCGGCCCCAACCATACAGGGCTGGGTGCTGGGGCGGCCATTATGACCTCTGGAAGCTGGGAGACGCCTCTCGGGGAGGTCACGATTGATAGCGACCTGGCCCAGGCCATCTTGAGTCGGTCGCGGGTGCTCGAGGAAGATGATCGGGCCCATCGGAAGGAGCACTCAATCGAGGTCCAACTGCCGCTGCTCCAGGTGCAGTTCCCTGAGGTGGCGTTTGTTCCCATCTGTCTTTTGAGTCACGAATATGGGGTGTGCCGGGATGTGGGTCAGGCCGTGGCCGAGGCAATCCAGATCTCGGGGAAGCGGACACTGCTCATTGCCAGCACAGACCTGAGTCACTATATCTCTCAGGAGATGGCCGAGCGAAAGGACCGGATGGCCATCGAGGCGATGGTCGATCTCGACCCCGAGCGCCTGCACGCTACGGTCCTGCGAGAGCGCATCAGCATGTGTGGCTTTCACCCAACCACTGCCATGTTGATCGCGGCCAAAAAGTTCGGGGCGAGGAGGGCCGAGCTGATTCGCTACGCCACCTCGGGGGATGTGACCAAGAATTACGGCTCGGTGGTCGGCTACGCTGGCTTGATTATTCCTGGCCCCTCTTGATAGATGAACACTAAAAATGTAGAATGCATCGCTATGCGGCATTATGTGATACGCTGAGGTACGCTAATGCGAATCGCCATCGTCCGACTCACCTCCCTCGGCGATTTGGTCCATACCCTCTCCGTCGCCCACGCGCTCCGCCTTCACAATCCGGACAACTATATCGTCTGGATTGTCGAGGAGCAGGAGCGGACGCTCCTCCTCAACAATCCGGCAGTAGACGAGGTGGTGGTGGGCCCGGCCCGCTCCTGGCGGCGTCAGCTTCGGACCCCGCGTGGAGCGGTTCAGGTGCTGCGGGAACTCAAAGAGCTCAACGATCGACTCCGGGCTCTCCGCCTCGATGTGGCCATCGATGTTCAGGGACTTCTGAAAAGCGCTATCTTCACGCTGCTGACGCATGCCCCCGTCCGAATCGGCTTCGGGCGGCGCTATGCGCGCGAGCCGCTCTCTTCCCTCTTCACAAACCACCGGGTGACCCCACCACCTGATGCTGTCCATATGGTCGAGTGGAATTTGAGCCTCTTAAAACCTCTTGGGATCCCGGTCCCCGAGATCGCTTTCCCTCTCCCCCACGTTCCGGAGGATGAAGCGAGGGCGTCTGATTTGCTCCAGGAGCATGGGGTAACACCACAGGACCGTGTAGTGACCCTCATCCCCGCAACCCGCCGGCTCCCGAAGCAGTGGCCCCCGGCTTCCTTCCGCGAGCTGGCCGAAAGCCTGGTAAGGGAGCCTCAAGCGAGGATCCTCCTCCTCGTTGGTCCCGGAGAAGAGAGGCTGCTTCAACTCGTCGCCCAAGGTCTCGACGGCCGTGCGATTCCCATTTCAGCGACTTCCATCTCTGAAGTGGTGGCATTCCTCAGACGAGCTCACTTAGTCGTTGGGAATGATACCGGCCCGCTCCACCTGGCTGCGGCCTTAGGGGTGCCTACGATCGGCCTCTACGGGCCGACGCGACCTGAGCGGAACGGCCCCTATGGCCCGCAGGTCCGGGTGATCCAGAGCCCGACTGAGCGGATGGAGGACATCAGGGTCGAGACGGTTCTTGAGGTGGCCAAGGAGTGGCTGCGCTGAGGGAGCACGCGCGGCCGGAAGGAGTCGAACTTCTCAAGAGATGACCGCCAAGAGGTCGGCGTGTTCGATCAGGGGCCGCTATTCTGCGGCCGCGTCCTCGTCGATCCAGTCTTTGATCACTACGAGCTTTTGGCTGGTCGAATGGTTGGGGCCGGCCATGTTGATGTGATGTTTCCGCGCCTGGATGAAGGTGTACAAACGGCTCTCCTTGGACCGGCTTGGGACTACGTGCCGGCTGATATCGCTATACGTCGCTAGGGGAATAGCGGCGGCATCGCCGGTGGAGCCATGACATTTCACACAGTATGCACCTATCAGGGGTTGGATATCTTCCCGATACGTGCGGGTCTTCCCGGTGCTGAAAGACCAGCGGGCCTCTAGGAGTTGATACTCTTGCTCGTCGTGGAACCCGCTCGAGGGGGTCAGGGAGACAGTGTATCCGGTAGCTGGGGCCAGGGGGG
>VRUN01000062.1 GCA_019456075.1 Candidatus Methylomirabilota bacterium | reverse complement strand
GGTCGAGCTTCCACAGTATCTGCATCGGCCGCAGATCGTGACCCGCGGCAGCAATAATGAGCTCCACCTTTCCGAGTTCGATCGTTGGGGAGAGCCCTTGGAGCGGACTGTTCCTCGCATTCTCGCGGAAAATCTGTCGGTCCTACTCTCCACGGATCGCGTCGCCGTCTTCCCCTGGGAAAAGAGTACACCGATCGATTACCAGGTCGCGGTGAAGCTCTCGCGCTTCGAGATGAACCTCGGTGGCGAGAGTTTGTTGGTGGCTCGCTGGAGCGTCATGAGAGCGAAGGGGAAGGAAGTGCTCATGACGAGGAGGTCAAGCTTTCGCGAGCTTGCGGACGGTCAGGATTACGAGGCAACCGTTTCAGCCCTGAGCCGAACCCTCGCCGATCTCAGTCGCGAAATCGCCGCAGAGATCAAGGCCGTCTCGCAGAAAGCGCCCGATCGCTAGGGCGCCTCAACAATCAGCAAGCAGCTGTCGGCTGCAAGGACTTATCAGCTAGCAGGCTAGGAAGCTGGCATGCTAGAATGCTCAAATGCTACAACGAAACCGTTGTAAAATTTTTCGAGCAGAGTAAGTCTCCTAGCCTCCTCGCTTCAACGCGTGCTAGCCTTCTAGCATACTAGCCTTTCTTATTGCGGACAGCTGACTGCTCAGAAAGGAGAAGCTATGTTGAGCAAGAAACTCCAGGATGCGCTCAATGAGCATATTAAGAACGAATTTTACTCGGCATACGTGTATCTTTCGATGTCGGCCCACTTGGCGGCATTGCATCTGCCAGGTCTCGCACGGTGGATGCGGCTGCAAAGCCAGGAAGAAATGGCGCATGGGATGAAGCTCTTCGATTTCGTCCTCGAGCGGGGAGGTCGCGTGGTGCTCAAGGCCATCGAGCAACCGCCTGGACAGCTCCAATCGGCTCTCGACGTGTTTCAGCAGGCGCTCAAGTACGAGCAGAAGGTCACGGACATGATCCATCGCCTCTATGAGCTGGCGGTTAAAGAGAATGACTATGCGACCCAAGTGATGCTGCAGTGGTTCATCACGGAACAGGTCGAGGAAGAAGGGGCGGCCGGCGAGATCGTGGAGCAGCTCAAGATGATTGGCAAAGAACCGACCGCTCTGTTCATGCTGGATCGGCAATTGGGGGGGCGCGGGGCAGATTCATAGCTTGAGGATGCCGTGCGCTTTGCGTGGCCGCTGGGCCGCCGCCGTGATGACACCGGGTGCAAAGCGCTGCCGCCGAGACGATACCGAGCGGCTGTCCGAGTGGATGAAGGCGGAAAGGGCTTGACCCTGGGGGAACCCTCGTCTACACTGAGGTTTCGCTAAGTATCAAATTCCATAAAGGGAGAAGAGCGACCATGTCACTGCATGGGAAGCGCATTGCCATCCTCGCCGAGAACCTCTATCAAGAGATGGAGCTCTGGGTCCCCTATTATCGGTTGAAGGAGGAGGGGGGGACAGTCAAGATTATTGGGACCGGGACGGGAAAGACGTACACTAGCAAGCATGGCTACCCGGTCCACGTGGATGCGTCTGCGAATGAGGTGAAGAGCACCGACTTTGATGCCGTGGTGATTCCAGGAGGCTATGCCCCCGATCTGATGCGACGGTCGGCCGCCATGGTCCGCCTCGTCAAGGAGGCGTTTGAAGCGGGGAAGGTGGTGGCAGCCATCTGCCATGCCGGCTGGGTCCTTTGCTCGGCGGGGGTCCTCCAAGGCAAAACCGCGACCGGCTTTTTCTCTATCAAGGATGATATGGTCAATGCCGGTGCGCGGTTCGTGGACGAGGAAGTGGTGGTGGATGGCAACTTGATCACCTCGCGAAAGCCCGATGACCTTCCCGCCTTCTGCCGGGAGCTGGTCAAGGCGCTGGAGAAGACCGGTTGATGATACACCGGGGGGACGTATGAGCGTCGAGCGGCTAATCTTGGCGGCGCCCCGAGGATTCTGCGCGGGGGTGGACCGGGCGATCGATATTGTGAATCTCGCCCTGGAGCTTTACGGCTCTCCGGTATACGTCCGCAAGGAGATCGTGCACAACGCTCACGTGGTCGCAGAGCTCGGGGGACGGGGAGCGGTCTTTGTGGATGATCTGGACGAGGTGCCTGAGGGGGCCCGGATCATCTTTAGCGCGCACGGGATCTCGCCGGAGGTTCGAGCGCAGGCCGCGGCCAGAGGACAGCGGGTGATTGACGCGACCTGCCCTCTGGTTACCAAGGTTCACCACGAGGCGCTGAAGTATGCCCGGGACGGACAATGGATCATTTTGGTCGGGCATGCCGGCCATGACGAGGTGATCGGCACTATGGGCCATACCCCGGGGCGGATGTCTCTGGTGGGCGCGGTGGAGGAGGCAGAGCAGGTTCAGGTCCCCGACCCGGACCAGGTCGCTGTCATCACCCAGACGACGTTGAGCATCGATGATACTCGAGAGATCATCGCCGTCCTGAAGCGGCGATTCCCGAGCGCCGTGTTCCCCCCCAAAGATGACATCTGCTATGCGACTCAGAATCGTCAGGTCGCAGTAAAACAGATGGCGGGGGTCATTGACCTGCTCCTCGTCATTGGCTCTACGAACAGCTCGAACTCGATGCGCCTCGTCGAGGTCGCCGAGGCAGGCGGGGTGCAGGCCTACCTGATCGATGATATTGCCGAGATGGATCCTGCGTGGCTCGAGGGGGTGCGGACCGTGGGAATTACGGCGGGCGCCTCGGCCCCCGAGCATCTGGTCCAGGAGTCCGTCGAATTTTTCCGCCGGATGGGTGTGAGCCGCGTGGAGGAGTGGGACGGGATCCGGGAGGATGTGGTCTTTGCCCTGCCGTCAGAGATCCAGCGGGATCTCCCGCCAGGGAGCAAGGCCGCCCGGTCCCTCAGGGTGTTAGGATGACCTTGACCGCCTCTCCGCGCCCCAGGAGGTGAAAGGCTTCTGGCAGCGCGGGAAGCGGCATCTCGTGCGTGAGGAGGAGCTTGTCGTTCACCAGGCCCTGATCGAGGCGGGCCAAGGCCTCTCGGATGTGGCGGGGGGTATGGTGGAAGACGCCGAGCAGGGTGAGCTCCTCGTAGTGCATTCGCCGTGTATCCACCCGGAAAGTCGTCCCCGGCTCACAGCCCCCAAAGAGGACCACCGTTCCCGCCTTGCGAGTCACCTCCACCGCTTGTTCCCACACCTCGGGTCTCCCCGTCGCCTCGATGGTGACGTCGGCCCCACGGCCTCCTGGGGTTAACCGCCGAACCTCGTCGAGGACCTTCTCTCCTTGTGCGGCATCCAGAATCTCATCGGCCCCTGCGTCGGCGGCTTTGTTCAGGCGAAACTTCCCCTTCCCCACCAGGATGACCCTGGCCTCCTGCCTTTTTGCGAGCTGCGTAAGGAGCAGCCCCATCGGTCCGGCGCCGAAGATGCACAGGGTCTGCCCGGGCGTCACGCCGGAGCGCTCGAGCCCATAGTGCGCACAGGCCAACGGCTCCACGAGAGCCGCCTGGGCAAAGCTCAGATGCTCCGGGAGCGCAAGGAGATTTTCCTGCACGATGCGGGCCGGAACCTGGATGTACTCGGCGTAGGCGCCATTGAGGAGCACGAGGTCTTCGCAGAGGTTCACCCGTCCGATCTGGCAAGGAAAGCAGCGGTGGCATGGGGCTGAGTTAGCGCCCACCACCCGATCCCCGACGTGCACGTGCTCAACTCCCTCGGCCACTGCCGCGACGGTCCCAGCCCACTCGTGGCCGAAGAGGGCGGGCGTCTTTTTAATCATCACCGGATGGCCCCGGCGAAAGGTCTTGAGATCCGTCCCGCAGGTCAGCGCCGCTCCAATACGGACCAGGATCTCCCCGGATTCTGGCGTCGGAGTGGCGACTTCCTCAAACCGGATATCTCCAGGGCGATAAAACACGACAGCCTTCATGCTTTCTCCACCTCGACAAAGACCTTGAGCGCTTCCTTTTCCCGGAACAGATGCATCCCCCGCTCCAGTTCGGCCAGAGACACTCGGTGGGTGACAAGCTCCTTCACCCTGACCGTTCGGTCGGCCAGCAGGCCGAGGGCCTCCTGGAGCTCAATCGGTGAAGGAGAATAGCTGCTCACGATGCTGAGTTCCCGGTGAAAGAACCGGTGGATGTCGAGATTCGCCATGGGCTGGCTTGGGTCCGAGGCGAATAGCATAAGGACCCCACCCTCTCTGAGGAGGTCGATCGTCCCTGCAAACGCCTGAGGTCCCCCCGCCGTCAGGATCGCGGCGTCGGCGCCGCGACCATCTGTGACCTCCCGCACCGCCTCGGGCGCGCCCGGCTGTCCTGGGTTGAGGGTCAAGTCCGCCCCGAAGGTCTTGGCGCGCTCTTGGCGTTCGGACACGGGGTCCAGGCCGATCACCCGGACTTGATGGAGCTTTAGAACCTGAACCAACATGAGGCCGATTGACCCCAATCCGAAGAGGAGAACCGTGTCGTGGAGGAGTGGACCAAGCCGCTTGACGCCCCGGAGACAGCAGGCGAGTGGTTCGGTAAAGGCTGCTTCTTCGTCCTCAAGATGAGGGGGGATCGGGAAGGTGGCGTATTGGACATTCAAAGCCGGGACTCGGATATACTCGGCAAAGCCTCCTGGATCGATGTTGGAAGCCTTGAAAGTCCGACACATGGAGAAGTTGCCGTGCTTGCAGTAGTGGCAAGCGTAGCAGGGGACATGGTGGGAGACCACCACGCGCTCGCCGATGGTGAAACCCTGCACCCCGTCGCCGATGCCCGCCACCGTTCCGGCAAGCTCGTGCCCGAGGACCGTCGGCGGCCTGACGAGGGCGTGATCGACTTTGCTCACGTCGGTCGCGCAAATTCCACACCCCGTGACCCTGACGAGGAGCTCCCCGGGGCCGATCCTCGGGACGGGGAGGGCTTCGACGCGAATCTGTCGGTCCCCCCGGTACACGGCGGCGTTCATCATTTGAGGTTCACGGTTCATGGTTCACCGCTTGAAAAAATTCGAAATTCGAATTTCGAAATTCGAAATTATAGTCGTCGGTCATCGGACGTCGGTTAACGGTCATCGGGTTTTCGCCCAGGTGGTGAGGGCGAGCTGGAGTTGCCGGGCGCGGGACAGGGCAATCCGGTCCCCAAAGACCCGGTAGCCGCTTCGCTCGATGGCTTCTAAATTCTCCCGGTAGATCCTCCCCATAATCTCGGCGGCCACCATATTTTTCCGGTCCTCGGGGGGCAAGCACTCGGCCGCCTGCCGGAAGTAGTGCCGGGCTCGGTCCGCCTCAAAGTGCATGAGGGGGAAGAATCCGGGACTGTACCGGCAGTTTAGCAGATCCTCCTCACTGTAACCGAACCGTTCTAAATCTTCTTGCGGGAGGTAAATGCGCCCCCGCAGACCATCCGTTTTCACATCCCGCAGGATATTGGTCAGCTGCAGGGCTAACCCGAGATTGACCGCGTACTCTTTGGTGATCTCGCGGCCGTAGCCGAATATCTCGATGCAGATCAGGCCGATCACGGAGGCTACGCGATAGCAGTAGCGGTAGAGATCATCGAAAGTGGCATACCGATTGATCGTCAGGTCCATCTCCACGCCGGCGAGCAGCTCTTCGAAATACCGCTGGGGGATCGGGTAGCGGCTGAGACAGTCTCGGAGCTGTTTGGTAATGGGATGGGTTGGCTGTCCGGCGTAGCACCGGTCAAGCTCCTCTCGCCAGGCCTTGAGGCGCTCAAGCTTTTCCGCAATATCCCCGGAGTCGTCGGCAATGTCGTCCACGGAGCGGGAGAGCGCATACACGGCATAGATCGCCTCTCGCTTCGGCCTGGGGAGAAACAGGAAGGAATAGTAGAAGCTAGACTGGCTCTTCTTGACCAGGGTGGCAGGCGCCTCGGACATCCCTCAAGCCTTTCGCAAGACGATGAAGCGGGCAATTTCCCGGAGGGGATCCGCCCGGTGGTTGAACGAGGCAATGGCGTCCAAAGCCTCCTGGACCAGGCGCTGGGCTTCGCCCTTGGCCTCGTCAAGCCCGACGAGGCCCGGATAGGTTGCCTTGCCTCGGGTTTTATCCCCCCCTCTCTTCTTGCCCCGCATCGCCTCCTCTCCCTCGATATCCAGAATGTCATCGGCGATCTGAAAGGCGAGTCCACCCGCCTTCCCGTATCGCGTGATGGCGTCAAGTTCGTCCCCAGTTGCACCCGCCAATTGGGCCCCCGCCCGAAGCGCACAGAGGATCAGGGCGCCTGTCTTATGCGTATGGATGTACTGGAGGAAGGAGAGATCGATGACCTTTCCTTCGGAGAGGATGTCGACTGCCTGCCCTCCCACCATCCCCTGCGACCCGGCGGCGAGTGCGATCTCGTGGATGACGGTCCGGAGGAGCCGAGGATCGAGGTGGCCGACGTGCGTGGGATTCGTGAGGAGGGAGAAGGCCTCAGTGAGGAGGGCATCCCCGACGAGGATGGCTATGGCCTGGCCGAAGACCTTGTGGCTCGTGGGGCGGCCGCGCCTGAGATCGTCATCATCCATGGCCGGGAGGTCGTCGTGGACCAGGGAGTACGTGTGGATGTACTCGAAGGCGCAGGCGACGGGGAGCACTTCTTGGGCTGTTCCTCCCACCGCCTCGGCCGCGGCGATGGTCAGAATTGGCCGAAGACGCTTCCCCCCCGCGAAGAGGCTATAGTGCATGGCCCGGTGAAGCTCGGGGGGCAGGGTCGTCTCCCCCGGGATAAAGCGCTGCAATCCCGCCTCCACCAAAGCCCGCCGATCCTCGAGGTACTCCTTGAGATCCACGTGCCCCCCCTCTGGCCGAATGGTTGGATTATAAGTGGCCTTTGGCATTGGGCCAAGCCTGTTCTTACAGGGCTATGTCTCCGCTTTCCGGGGGGCATATTCATGGGCCCAGTACCACTCGACCGCCTCGCGGAGGGCTTCCTGTACGGGCGTTTGGGGTAACTGAAGTTCGCGGATGGCCTTCGAGGGGTCGAAGAACATTATTTTTCGCGCCATTCGGACCCCGGTCAGCGGGACCCGGGCCTCTTGGCGACTCAGGCGGGCAGACAGCTCGGAAGCACAGGCGGCGACGAAGGCAACCGGATAGGGGATCCTCCAGCGGGGGGCGGTGACTCCGGAGATCTGCTCGAGCAGGGTGAAGATCTCGCGGAGCGTGAGATTTTGGTTCCCCAAAATATACTTTTCCCCGACGCGACCTTTCTGGGCCGCTAGAATGTGGCCCCGGGCCACATCCCGGACATGAACGAGATTGAGACCCGTGTGGATGTACCCGAACATCTGCCTTTTGAGATAATCCACGATCATCCGGCCGGTCGGCGTCGGCTTCACGTCCCAAGGCCCGACAGGGGCGGAGGGATTCACAATGACCACCGGTAGTCCCTGATTGCCGATCCTTTCCGCCTCGCGCTCGGCGAGAAACTTGGACTGCTTATAGGGGCCGACCATCTCTGCGAGCGTGACCGGCGTGTCCTCGGTCCCGGAGAGGCCATTCTTGGGGATCCCGAGTGCCCCGACCGTGCTGGTATAGACGACTCGTTCTACCGCAACCTCGCGCGCGACCTCAAGGATATTTCGAGTCCCCTCCACATTCGACCGGTGCATCTCGGTCGCATCTTTTGAGGAAAGGCTGTACCGGGCGGCCACGTGGTATAGGACCTGGCACCCCCTGAGGGCGTGCCTCAGGCTGTCCCGGTCCTGCAGGTCGCCTGGGACCGCTTCGACGTCGAGCCCCTCGATGGTAGTCCTTGGCGTTCCGGGTCTCACCAGGGCTCGAACGGCTGCTCCATCTTTGAGAAGTTCCCGGACGAGATTTGCACCCACAAAACCCGTCGCTCCGGTCACGAAGACTGTCATGCCTCTGGCTCCATCTGGGGCGGGGCCTTGAGTTCCCCCAATCCAAATCGCGTGAGGACCGCCAGGCCGATGAAGATAAAGGTCACCTGCCGGGCTCGACGCAGCAGACTATAGGCCATCGCCACTTCGCCGCTCATCCCGAGTCCCAGAAAGATCAACAGATTTCCCCCCTCCTGGGCTCCCAGACTGCCTGGGATAAAAAAGGCGGCTGCCTTGACGCCGAGCACCAGAGCCTGGATCACGATTGCGGTCACGAGATCCACGGGCGTCCCCAACGCCCACAGAAAGACGTAGGTCTCGAGGACGGTCGTGAGCCAGCCCAGGAAGGAAAACAGCAGGCACGCGGAGAGCCTCTTGCTGTCTTGATAAATGGTTTGGATTTTGCTGTCGAGGATTTCGAGCGACTCCCGTTTTCCTAGCCATGCCTCGCCCCTGACTCCGAGCCGGTTAACGAGCCGGTGGAGGAGGGAAAACATCCCTCGCCTCTGGCTGTAGTACAGGATCACAAGCGAGAAGGCGAGAAAGAGCCCTGCGCCGATTCCCCCCACCAGGGCGGACGAAGAACTCTGGGTCCCGACGAGGGCCGTGGCGACTCCTACAAAGATAAGGAGACAATACCCGAACGCTGCGGCGGTCTTGGTGACCACCACAGACGCGAACCCATCGGTCAGAGGAACGTCGAGGCGGCGAAGGAGTGAGGCCTTGAGTGGTTCCCCGCCTAGGTACGCCAGGGGAGTGATGATATTGATCGCCTCACCCGCGGTACGGATCAGAAAGAGGCTGGGCAAGGACACCCTGTTGGGCAGCGTCGACCGCCA
>VRUN01000007.1 GCA_019456075.1 Candidatus Methylomirabilota bacterium | reverse complement strand
CATCGTTGATGCGGGTTCGAACCGACCGACATGGTTTATTCACGGCAGCCGAAACAGCCGGGAGCATGCCTTGGGTAAACATGTCCGGCGGGTTGCCGAAGAAAACAGCAACGTCCACGTACACATTCGATACAGCAGACCCTTGCCCGAAGACACCGTAGGACGCGACTATGATGACGAGGGACACGTGAATGTCGAACTCCTAAAACGTCTGCTGCCCAGCACAGACTTCGATTTCTATGTGTGTGGTCCCACACCCTTCATGAAATCGCTGTTCAATGGCCTGCTTGCCTGGGGGGTCCCTGAGTCGCGGATTCATTACGAGTTTTTCGGGCCGGCCTCTGCGCTGACAGAGAGGGCAAAGGTTGCGACACCAAAGCGTGCCGCAGCAGTTTCTGAGTGCTGCGAAGAAATCGAGGTGACATTTTCCAAGTCGGGGCTCAAGGCAAACTGGAATCCGTCTTTTGAAAGTATCCTCGACCTCGCTGAGGCAAATGGATTGAGCCCGGATTACAGCTGTCGATCTGGGATATGTCATACCTGTAAATGCACGCTCGAGGAAGGTGAAGTAGAGTACGTTCAAGAGCCACTGGA
Source organism: Candidatus Methylomirabilota bacterium (assembly GCA_019456075.1). GTDB lineage: Bacteria > Methylomirabilota > Methylomirabilia > Methylomirabilales > CSP1-5 > CSP1-5. Next base: position 40,400 of record VRUN01000007.1, on the reverse strand, counting down.
GCTTCCCCCCCAGGGATCGGTGCTGATCTGCTGTTCCAAGCCCAAGACCAACGTGGTGGTGGGTGTGTGACACCGATACCGACGACCGTGAACGGCTAGCCCGCGACTCCGAACACCTGATGGTGCGGGAGGTGTGCCATTTAGTCTATTTCGACCAGAAGAACCTCGAGGCGGCCAAAAAGGCGCTCCGCATCCCGGGCCCCTATCAACCATTGGAGGTCATCATAAGACTGAATAACGGTGACTCGTATCGCGAACGGGAAAAGAGGTAATAGGGAGGACAATCATGGCGGATGCTTTTACTATTTCGCCTCACAGTACCGAGTTTGGACCGAGTCCGCGGTGGGTGCGCGTCTATTTCAACAACCAGCTCATTGCTGAAAGTAAAAACATGATGTTGCTCCGTGAAACCGACCGTCTGCCGCTCTACTATTTCCCCAAGCAAGACGTGCGAATGGACTACCTACAACCGAGCGGTCACACGGCCCATTCTGATCGCAAAGGCGACGGCGTCTTTTGGCACGTACAGGTCGGCGACAAGATCGCGAAGGACGCCGCCTTCACCTTTCGGAATCCGCCGGGCAACGGCCCGAACCTGGAAGACTATGTCGCGTTCGCGTGGGACAAGATGGATGCCTGGTTCGAGGAGGACGAGGAGATCTTCGTCTACGCGCGCGACCCGCATAAACGGATCGATGTGATACACAGCTCGCGCCACATCAAGGTGGTGCTCGATGGCGTCACCGTAGGAGAGACCACGCGCCCGACGCTGTTGTTCGAGACGGGGTTACCGACGCGGTATTACATGCCCAAGCACGATGCACGCATGGACTTGTTGGAACGAACAGATGCGACGACGCGGTGCCCGTATAAAGGCGAGGCGCGTCTCTACGCGATCACGATGGGCGACACACGGCACGAGGGGCTCGCATGGATTTACCGCTATCCCACGGTGGAGTGTGCAAAAATCCAAGGACTTGTTGGCTTCTTGAACGAAAAGGTCGACATGTACGAGGATGGCACACTGCTGCCTCGACCAAGGACGATTTGGTCATGAGAATTATTGGTTAGGAAGGAGGACACGTGATGAAGCTCCTATCGGTGAATGTGTCTTTGCCCAAGGAAGTTCCCTATATGGATAAGACGACCACCACCGGCATTTTTAAAGAGCCGGTGAGCGGCCGGGTCATGCTTCGGACATTGAGTTTGGATGGGGATGGCCAGGCGGATCTGAAAAACCACGGGGGCATCGACAAAGCGGCCTACGCGTACTCGATCGAGAATTATGACTACTGGGAGTGCGAGCTCGGGCGCACCGATTTCACCTTCGGCCAGTTCGGGGAGAACTTCACCGTCGAGGGGATGCTGGATGACGCCATTTATGTCGGTGACCAGTTTCGTGTGGGCGGCGCGCTGGTCGAAGTCACGCAGCCGCGCGTCCCGTGTTTCAAGCTCGGAATCAAGATGGGATTGCCACAGTTTCCCAAGATGTTTTTGACCAGTGGCCGGCCGGGTTTTTATCTGCGCGTCCTAGAAGAGGGCGAGGTCGGCTCCGGCGATGTCATGAACCGCGTCAAGACTGACCCCGAACGCATGACGGTTCAGGACCTCTGCCGTTTACTCTACTTCGACCAGAAGAACCTCGAGGCGGCCAAAAAGGCGCTCCGCATCCAGGCGCTCTCACCCGGATGGCGGGGATCGTTTGAAGAACGATTGACCAAAGCTGGAATCCCGATCGAGTACGGTGAAGAACCCCGAGAGGGGGAAAAGTGTTGCGGCCCGTAATAAGGCGGGTTGCATCGGCCATAAAACACCAGGGGCGCCGAGGGAGCCCCGACGCCCGTGGTGCTTTGCGGTGAGCGTGAGTGCCTGTTACTCTAGCTCATCAACGCTGTAAACAACCGGGGTCCCCCACCAGCCTTCCTGTTTCGCGAGTTCCCTCTCTTCCTTTGTCAACGAAGGCTTGTCCCCACCTCGGGTGGAAAATTTCAAATGAGTCCACGAGGCAAAGTGGGACCCGCCATCCTTAATCCCGTAATCCTTCGCACAGGCGCTGAGGCCTCCGGCCAAGGTCAGCCCCACGACGACCAACCCAACTTTCTTCCACATAGTCCCCCTCCCTCTTAAATGGTGAAGGTTTGCCTGGTGTGTTTCAACCACCTATTTCCCGCGCCGAACGACTAAAGCATGCCATAATGGCAGATGTGTCTTTGCGGATTCTACAAGTTATCTGCAGGAACAGTACCAACGCCAGTAACGCGCCGAGTTCATATCTGCAAGCCTTGCCTTTATGGGAACTTGAGACGATTTGGGCTGGCGACGATGTTCCCACTTGCGGTCCGAGAAATCATGAAAATTATGCATCAACATTATGTCATCCGGCATGGAAGAGCCCACATCTAAATGAAACATGAGATCCCTTGGTCCCCTTGTGCAATTCGCGCAATTTTTGCACCCCTTACTCGTCCTCTGTCACCTCCTCCATCCACGCGGTGTCTCCACCGGTCGTGACCGCAAGGTGGATCATCGCGGCCCTGGGTCCGGCCCCGTGCCAATGTTTCTCTCCCGGAGCTATATATACGATGTCTCCCGGACTGATCTCACTCCCTGTCTCACCCGATTTCCGGACGCGGCCAGTCCCCGCCACAATATAAAGCGTCTGCTCACCTTCATGGGCGTGCCAGTGGGTCCGGGATCCGGGCTCGAAAAACACCAGGAACACCCGTATGCCACCAGGCTGCTGGGCCTTGAGCACCCTATCGACCCATACCGTGCCGGTGAATTTCTCGCCGCGTTCAGCCTGGCTATCCTTTGCGCGAATTAGTTCCATGACGTCCCCCCTTTCGCAACGGCATGCTTCCTCAAAGAAGAAAAACGCCCCCCCGGTCTGTCCGGGAAGGCCTCTCGTCTTTTGGTCCGCCAAGGCAGACTACAAACCAGGGATATCGAAGCTTCCGCTTCCTCCCCATTGCGGCCGAAGCGTATAGCGGATCACCGTGATGCTGAGAAGTTCGGGGGGATCCTTTCCGGGTCCGCGAAGGTAGCGCACGTACACCCGCTGGCCGGACTCCAGTGCGTCTACCGATGTAATGTTGGGACCTCTCACTGCCGTCAGCGGGGCCAAAGTAAACCACCGTTCTGCTGCGTCAGACTCCGCGGCGACGGCAATCAAGCCCCGCTCCTTTTCAACGTGGGCAATCCTTCCGCGCAGATCACCCACCCGACCCGGAGACGCAGGGGGACTCGTCGCACAAGCGCTGCAGACGAGACCCAACAGTGCTACGAATCCGATCCGCTTCCAACGCACGGCCCCCCCCAACAATCCCTCATTCCCACCGATTGTAGGGACTCGGCGAACCTGGTATTATCACATCATGCTAGCAGCCCAGACTATTCCCGTCCAGTTTTTCGAGGTGGCAGCCCGCTCCCAAGACCTGGTGGCCTTTCAGATCAAGCGGGACGGGCGCTACGTCTACTACAGCTACGGCGACGTCGCAGATCAGGCGCGTCGTCTCGCAACCTTTCTCTGCCGGCTCCAGATCTCCCCCGGCGATCGTGTCGCCCTTCTCTCCGAAAACCGACCGGAGTGGAGTGTAGCCTATCTAGGAATTGTGGCCGCGGGGGCCACCGCGGTCCCCCTTGACGCCCAACTGGACGGAGAGGAAGTAGAGAATCTCATTCGCCACTCCGAGAGCCGGGCCATCCTGGTCTCAGAGGCCGAACTGGCTAAGGTGCAACCCCTCATTTCGCGCCTTCCGATTCGTCCCGAGGTCATCCTGTTGGATGAGAAGGCCCCTCCGGGGATTCACACCCTGTCCGAGATCCTCCAGAGCACCGAGACGGTCGCGTTGCCGGCCCCTCCAGCAGAGGGGATTGCCTCGATCCTTTACACCTCGGGGACGACGGGAACCCCCAAAGGGGTGATGCTCAGCCACGGCAATTTTATGTCGAACATTTCGGCCGTGAGGGATCTCGACGTCTGCGGGCCCGAGGACAACGTGCTGGTACTTTTGCCGCTGCATCACGTGTACCCCTTCATGGTCACGTTTCTGGTACCCCTCCTCTTTGGGGCCCGGGTCACTTTCCTCCAAAGCCTGAAGCCCCCCGATCTGTTCGAATGTATGCAGGAGACCGGAATCACGATCCTGGCCGGGGTCCCCCACCTCCTTGCCCTGCTCCACCGAGGAATCTTTCAGGAGGTCAAGAAGAGGTCTCGGCCGACTCGAGTCCTCTTTGGTCTCTTCCTGCGAATCGCCGGCGCCGGGCGAACGTATTTCAAAATGAACGTCGGTCGCCTCCTATTTTCTCAGATTCATCGTCGGTTCGGCCGTAGGCTGCGCACCTTCATAAATGGGGGGGCCAAGCTGGATCCGGCGGTCGGTCGGGACTTTTACCACCTCGGCTTCACCGTTCTCGAAGGCTACGGTCTCACCGAGACCTCACCGGCGGTCACCTTCACTCAAATGGCTGAGCCCCGGTTCGCGTCCGTCGGCGTGCCTCTCTCGGGTGTCCACGTCCGGATCATGGACCCGGATGCGGAGGGCGTCGGCGAGATCGCTATTCAGGGCCCCAATGTGATGCAAGGCTATTTCAAGGACCCGGAAGGGACGGCCCAGAGCTTTCGAGATGGCTGGTTTCTCTCGGGGGACCTTGGGTATCTCGATGCCGAAGGGCATCTCTTCATCACCGGGCGGGTCAAAGAGGTCATCGTCCTCGCGACAGGAAAAAACATCTATCCCGAAGAGATAGAGGCCCACTTCTTGAAAAGTCCCTATATCAAAGAGATCTGTCTCTTGGGGACCGAGACAGCAGGCGACCAACACATAGAGGGCCTGTCGATGCTCGTCGTTCCCAACTTCGAGCATCTCAAGGCCCAACGGATCGCCAGCTCCGAAGAGATGATCCGATGGGAGGCGGAAAACCTCTCCCGAGCGCTTCCCGCCTACAAACGCCCCACGCAGCTCCGGGTCGTAAAAGAACCCTTTCCCAGAACCCGGTTAGGCAAGATCCAACGTCATCTGGTTCATGAGATGCATCTCACGGGAGAAACGGTGCGCGCCGAGGTGGATGAAGAGCTGCCACCATCGGAAGCGGATCAGGACCTGTGGGAAAGCCCGGTCACTCGGACGGTCCTCACCTCACTCCCGGTGCTCAGCCGCAAGAAGCGGGGGATCCGTCTCGACGATAATCTCGAACTGGACCTGGGGCTCGATTCTTTGGCGCGGATCGAACTGACCGTGGTCCTGGAAGAGCTGTTCGGAATCCACCTGCCGGCAGAGAGCGGCCCCGAATTGTTTACGGTGCGCGATGTAGTGCTCAAGGTGCAGGAGTGTCTCGGAGAACGGCCGGATACTGTAGCGACAGGGCGGGAGGCCCGTCGCCCCCCCTGGAGCCAGATCCTGGCAGGTGAGCCACCTGAGCCCGTGCTGGCCGACCTCGCGGCAGCCGACAAACCCTGGGCCCTCGCCGTCTCCTTCCTTTCCCAGAAGCTCCTCCGCCTCCTCTTCGGGCTCTTCTGTCGCTTACGCGTCCAGGGGTTAGAACACGTGCGGGATCGAGGCCCCTATCTCATAACCCCCAATCATGCGAGCTATATTGATGGCTTTGCCATCGGAGCCGCCCTCCCCTTTCGAATTGTCCGTCACCTGCACTTTCTGGGCTTTCAGCAATTTTTCCAGAATCCGGTCAGCGCGATGTTCGGCAAGGCGTATCGGGTCATCCAAGTAGACGCCGATGTCTACCTTTTCCAGGCCCTTCGAGCGGCGGCCCACGTATTGAGACAGGCCGAGATCCTCTGCGTCTTTCCGGAGGGCGCTCGTTCTATTGATGGGGAAATCAAACCCTTCAAGAAAGGCGTAGGCATCCTCGCCAAGGAACTGAATCTTGCCCTGCTCCCGGTCCGGATCGTCGGCTCGTTTGGGGTCTGGCCGCGGAGTAGAAGCTATCCCCGACCCCACCCCCTCTCGATCATCTTTGGCCCGCCGGTGACGGTAGAGGAACTTCTGGGTGAAGTGCCGATCCCTCCCGGGGCCGACTTGTATCAAGTCATCGCCGTTCGGCTCCAGGAGCGGGTCGCCGCCTTGGAAGCCTAATTGCCCTTTCACTTTGCGGCCTCGTCACCTGTATAGTATCCTAAGGAATGCCGTCACCAGGATTCCAGAGGAGACGGATGATCCACCGCGACCGGATGCGAGACCACTTCCTGACGCTGGTGCGCATCGACAGTCCTTCCCGAAGGGAGCGGGAGGTGGCGATGCACCTTAAGGAGGAGTTGGTCCGCCTGGGAGCCGAAGTGAGTTTTGACCAGGCAGATCGGATGGTCGACGGAACGGTCGGAAATCTCATCGCCCGCATCCCCGGAACTCGACCGGGCGTGGCCCCCTTCCTGCTCTGCGCTCACATGGACACCGTCGGTCCCGGAGAAGGGATCAAGCCCCAGGTGAAAGATGACATCATCAAGAGCGACGGATCCACCATCCTAGGGGCGGACGACAAGAGCGGAATCGCGATCATCTGTGAGGTCCTTCGGGTTCTCCGGGAAAAGGCCGTCCCCCACGGAGAGCTTGAGATTGTCTTTACCATCTGCGAAGAGACCGGACTTCAGGGGGCGAGGCACCTGGATGTTGCGTACCTACACGCCCGCACCGGTCTCGTCCTGGACAGCAGCAATCCCGGTCGACTCATCACTCGGGCCCCGACCGCCAACCGGCTGCAGTTCACCGTTCAGGGTCTTGAGGCCCACGCCGGGGTCTGCCCAGAAAAGGGGATCAATGCCATTCGGATCGCCAGTGAGGCCATCGCGGCGATGCGACTTGGCCGTCTCGACGAGGAGACCACAGCCAACATCGGGACGATCGAGGGCGGAAACGCCATCAACATTATTCCCAACACTGTGACGGTCCGGGGAGAGGTGCGGAGCCATGACGAGACCAAACTCAAAGCCCAGACCGAGCACATGATCCGCGCGTTCGAGGAGGCGGCGGCACGGCACGAGCTTCGGCTCGATGGCGTGACCCAGCATGGGCAGGTGACCTGTGAGGTCCAGCGGGACTACGATCGGCTCTTCGTCCCCGAAGGGGCCCGGATTGTTGAGCTCGTTCGAGAGGCTGCCCGCGCCCTCGGGCGCGAGATGACTCTCTGGCGAACGGGTGGAGCCTCTGACGCCAATATCCTGTGCGCCAAAGGGCTTGAGGTGGCCAATGTGGGGACAGGACAGCAGGAGGTCCACACGGTGCGAGAGCACCTGCACCTCGGTGACATGGTCCGATCCGCAGAACTTGTCCTGGAAACGTTAAAGCTTCACGCCGGCGGGGTCTAACGAGGAAGAGCGCGATCCGGAGGGGAGGCGGGGCCCATGTATACGGTGACCAGCATCATGAAGAGCCCGGTGGTCAGCATCGAAGCCAACAAATCGGTGGCGGAGGCACTGCACCGGATGCAGGAAAAGGGGATCTCGAGCATTGTGGTCACACCCACGGCACCCGGAGAACCGAAGGGGATCATGACGAAGCGGGACGTTATCACCAAGGTGGTCTCTGAAGGAAAAAATCCGGAAAAGCTCAAGGTGCAGGACGTCATGACCTCGGGGCTCATCACGGTGCCCCCCGACTGCCCCCTCCGGGATGCGGTCGCATTGATGACCGAAAAGGGAATTCGGCGGATTCTGGTGAGTCGGGGCGAGGAGATCATTGGAATCGTAAGCGATACCGACGTCTTCCAGGCGGTGGAGGAGGCGGGATGGGGCCAGGACTACTGAGACCATCCCTCGACAACTTCTACATAAACTGCCAAGATGTCGGTCTTGGTGATGATCCCTACCAGGCGACTCCCTTGGACTACCGGAAGGCCGCCGATCCGCCGTTCGAGGATAATGCGGGCAGCATCGGCAATCGAGGTGTCCGGAGCTACCGTAATCACCTGTTTCGTCATAATCTCCCGCACCATGACCTTCTCAAGGGCGTCATGGGGGTCCTGCTCTCTCTGACCGGAAGTGAGCGCCGACGGAAAGACTAATCGGACATCCCTGTCTGTGATGATTCCGACCAGCTTGTCGTCCTCTACCACTGGCAGGTGCCGGATTCGATGCTCCCGGAGGAGTGCCCAGGCGGCCCGCACACTATCCGAGGGGCTCACCTGAACCAAGTCGGTTTTCATCCGCCCGGCGACCTGCATCCCGCCACCTCACCTCGCCCTGGACCCCGACGCCCCAACCTCGCCTGCGATGCTGTCGCATAAGATAGCAACCCGTTTCAGAGGGGTCAAGGAAATCACGCCTGCCAAAGACGGCTGATGCACCGCACACCTGATCAGACGTTGCGCTCCCCCACACGATCCGGTATGCTGATTCGGAATCGCCAGCCCGCGGTCGCCCAACCGGTAAACACCGGGTGGGACGCACACCCTTGAATGAGTCATGGAAGGTCAGCACCAACAGATCCTGGAGTATCTCATCAGCTATTGGTGGGAGCAGTTCAACATGATACCCGCGATGGAGGTCGCCGAGACCTTTCACATTCCCGAGACCGAGGGCCCTCCATGTCTTGGAAGAGATGGCAACGGAGGGCCTCGTGGAGCTCCACCGGCACCGGGCGGGACCGAAAGATCCCGGGATGCTTGATCGGCCCGTCTCCGAGATCTTCCGGTCTACCTACGTCCTGCCGTCCCGATCAGTCCTGAAAACCCACTTTGATGAGACAAAACAAGACTTCGGCTGCTACAAAAATCTCCTGTACGCAGGAGTAAGCCAGGATGAACTCTTTCGATTCCGCCCGGGTATCCTGGACTACTACCAGCGGAATCCTGAGATCGAGGTCAAGGACGACCTCATCGTGACTACGCGGGCAGCCCTGAAGAGAGACGATGTTCGCCCGGTATACCTCCGGTACCGATGGGCGACCGGGGCCTCCGGAGATCGGTACATCATCGTGAATCTCTGGGACCTTGCAGAACTGAGCCATGAAGAGCAGGCCCTTTGGGCCGGCCACGGAATCCAGGAACTGAGAGAGACTGGTGCGTGAACCGATTCTCACCTGGTCCGAGGGAGAGCGCCTCGATGGAATGCTGCACCTTCCAGGTCCAGGCAGATGGCCCTGCGTGATCACCGCCCACGGCCTTTTCAGTGCGAAGGCGAGCGACAAGTTTCTTCTCCTGGCAGCACGGCTCACAGAGGCTGGATTTGCCTGTCTCCGGTTCGACTTCCGAGGCTGTGGGGAGAGCGGCGGTGAAATCAAGGACACAACCGTTGGTGGGCGGATCAACGATCTGAAGGTGGTGGTTGCGTCCCTGCGGGACCATCAGGCGCTCGACGGACACCTCTTCCTCATGGGGAGTAGCCTCGGAGGCTATGTCGCCCTCTGTGTGACGGCCGAGCAGCCCGAGGTGAAGGCCACGGCTCTCTGGGCGACCCCCGCTCACATGCGGGATCTCGTAGACCGAAAAGATGCCTTACAGGCCCACGGGCTTGGGGCACCCTTCTTCCGAGAAATCGCACAGGGGAGCTTCATCGAGGCCCCAACCGGAGTTCCTCGTTGCCTGATCATCCATGGGGAACGGGACGAGTTGATCCCCTGTTCCCATGCCCAAGCGCTCTATGAACGCGCCAAGGAGCCCAAGGCGTTAGAGATTCTGCCGGGAGCGGACCACCGACTCACCGACCCCGAACACCGAGAGCAGGCCATCCACCTGACCACCGCCTGGTTCAAGAGGCACCTGTGATCGAGAAGGAGAAAATCCGCCGCGTCATCACCAACCGCCAAAGGCGGTCTCTGCCCCCCGAGGAAAAACGGCGGGCAGCAGTCCTGGTCCCTCTTTATCAGGAGGGAGGAGGATTCCAGATTCTCCTGATCAAGCGGACGGAACACCTGAAGGTGCACCAAGGACAAATTGCTTTTCCTGGCGGAACCTGGCATGCCGGAGATGCGAACTCCATCGCCACGGCCCTGCGAGAGGCCCACGAGGAGATGGGCATTCGTCCCGAGGACGTGGAGGTGTTGGGGGAGCTGGACGACACCTCGACCGCCACCTCGAACTTCCTCATCACTCCCGTCGTCGGCGTCATCCCCTCATCGTATCCTTTCCAGATCGACACCGGGGAGATCGCCGGTTTTCTCTCGCTTCCCCTTGAGTCCCTGCGGGACTCCCAAGCCTTCACAGAGGAGATATGGGACCGGGACGGGCGCAGCGTCCGGGTCTTCGTTCGCCGGGAGGGCCCCCACATCATTTGGGGGGCCACCGCCAGGATCCTGCTCCACTTCGGGGAGATCCTTTTCCCGGCTACTGCGGGGCACCGATCAGGTCCGGACACCATGTGAGGAATGACTGATGATTCATCTTCTTCTGTTCGATGTGGACGGAACCCTGATCCTTACGGGGGGAGCAGGGATTCGGGCGTTTCAAAGGGCATTCCACGAATTGTTCAGGAGGGAGGTGGAGACCGACGGGATTCGGTTTCATGGCCGGACGGATCCGGAGATCATCGAGGATATCTTTGCTGCCGGGCTCAGCCGGTCCCCGACCCCCGAGGAGCTCCAAGCGATCTGCAGCCGGTATCTCGCCCACCTCGAAGAGGAGGTGCGTCACTCGCCCGGCTTCCGCATCATGCCGGGACTCCCCCACCTGTTGGAGATGCTTGCCGTTCGGGCTGAGGTCCGCTTGGGCCTGGCTACCGGCAATTTGGAAGGTGCGGCCCGGATCAAACTGGATCGGGCCGATCTAAACCGCTACTTTCCCTTTGGCGGATTCGGCTCCGACGCAAAGGATCGGACCGTGCTGATCCAAAAGGCCATAGAGCGAGGAAGGGATCTCGCGGACCGTCCACATCAGGAGATCAGGGTGTTCGTCATCGGCGATACCGATCTTGACATCGCCTGTGGTCGGAACGCAGGCGCAACGACCGTGGCCGTCGCGACCGGCGGGGATTCCTGGGATACACTGCGTCAGGCGTCTCCCGACCATCTCCTGAAGGACCTCAGCCGTCCCGAGGAATTCCTGGCGATCCTCAGCGAGTCGGGATAACCCCCCCCCCACTTACCCGACGACGTTCTCTCCACCATCGACGCCGATCACGTTGCCCGTCATCCAGTGCGTCCCCGGTTGACTGAGGGCCACGATTCCGGCTGCCACATCGGCGCAAGTCGTGAGGCGGTGAAACGGATTCCGCTGCGTCGCGACCTCGATCATTTTCTCATGGCCGGGGATCTTTCGGAGGGCTGGCGTATCAGTCACGCCCGCCCGGACGGCATTCACCGCAATACCCATCGGCGCCAATTCTAGCGCCAGCTGTCGCACGTGCGATTCCAAGGCGGCCTTGGCGGCGGAAACTGCACCATACGTGTACCAGACCCGCTGTCCCCCAGAGCTGGTCATGGCAAACACCCTGCCCCCGTCTTTCATCAGTCCCCGCCACACCAGATCCTGAACCCAGTAGATGAGGCTGTGCGCCATCACATCCACCGTCATGTCCATCTGGGCTTTGCTGATGGCTTCGGCGGGATTCGCGGTGACGAAGGGCTTCAGGGTTCCGAAGGCCAAGGAGTGGAGGAGAACCTTGACTTGCCCCTCCTCACCCCGCTCCTTCAGGACTTTCTCCATCTGAGTTAACGCCTCCCGGCGCTTCTCCTCATCGGCGGCGTTCATATTAAAGAATTGGGCCTCCCGCCCCATCCCTCGGATCTCTCCTACGATCCGCTCCACATTGGCCATGGTGGTCTTCCGATCCAGGTGAACTCCAAAGACGTCCATCCCGGCTCGAGCCAAGGCCAGGCTTGTGGCCTCCCCGAACCCGCTTGACGCGCCCAGCACCACAGCCCAACCATTCAACTGGTCGCTCACCGCTCCCTCCCTTCGCTGAACGTCCACCGTGACTGCAAAAGACAAATAGCGGGGGGATTCTACCTAAGGCCTCTTCCAAAATCAACGTCGAAACAGGGGCCTGTTTCTCTCGCTTTACCGTTCTCCCAACCCCTCGGGATCTCTTCTCGGAGAATTTTTCGAAAACTAGTAATTTTACCAGTTGTCAAAGCGAGATGAGTCTGGCATACTCCGGGGGTTTCCCAGATGGTGAACAATAAATAACAATTCGAGGCAGTTCATGCGTCGAGCACTCTTGATTCTCTTTATCCTCGCTTTCTTCATTTCTCCGCCTGGCCAGGGTCATGCAGGGGACGAACTCAAGGGGATTCCCAATTCTCTCCTCAGCGATTCCGTTGGCTCGGAACTGAGAGAGGTGATTGATGGGGCGACCTTCGCCGGCGAGAAAAGAGACGTGGTCTTCAAGGGTCACCGGGTGGTGTACGAATTTCTGCTGGATCACCTCGATTTCGCTTCCCAAATCGCACGGGTACTGGACCTCTCCGATTACGTGATCGAGCAGACAGCAGAAGGAACCTACGAGGCAACCACTCCCAGAGGGGGGTGGGCTCTCCTGCACGTGGTCTATACTGACGACCAAAAGCGGGTGGTCCTGGCCCAGGGGAGATACGGCCGCGCGGTTGTCGTGCTACAGTACACCGCCTTCGAGCACCGAGGCGAAAGTTACGTGATCAACGACCTTTACGGATACGTCCGGGCGGACCACCCGATTTTCGATCTCCTCCTGTCCTTTATGGGTGGAATCTTCGAGTACCGGGTTGCCCAGATTTTCACCAATGTCGCCGAGCTGAGCGAGCGAGCCTACGAAGCCCCCGCCTCCTTTTCCCAAGAGCTCTCTACGCACGGGGAACTCCGCCCCTCCCATCTCCGAGAGTTTGCCAAAATCCTCAAGCGGCTCCCGAACCAGGAGGCCCCTGCCTCTTTGCCCATGTGATCGGCTGCCTGCCAGCCATCTCCGCATGCCGCTGATCCCGAACTCATGGATCATCAGAAGCCGAGTACTTACTCCACAAAATGCAGCTCAACCTGATGTGGTAAGACCCCTCTTTCGAATCCCCATTTGAGTAGCGTGTTCACCGCCTGCCGACCCTCCACTCCGTACGCCAGGGTGAGATCATTCACATACATCCCCACAAAAGTGTTTGTGGAGGATTGGTCCAGCCCACGAGCAAATTCTAGGGCATAGCCCAGGGCCTCTTCCCGATGCGCGAGGGCATATTGAATGCTTGCTTGGAGGAAGTGGGCGATCTGCCGCATCCTGTCCTCGCCCAGATCCCGCCGGACCACGTTCACCCCGAGGGGCAGCGGAAGTCCCGTCCGGTCATGCCACCAGACTCCCAGATCCAGGCTTTTCACCAATCCGTGATCCGCGTAGGTGAGCTGCCCCTCATGGATGATGACTCCTGCACCGTACCTCCCCTCGACCACCGCCTCGAGAATCTCTTCAAAGGGAAGGACGGCATACGGAAACTCCCCCAGGCAGACCCGCAGGGTGAGGAAGGCCGTCGTCAGGGTTCCAGGGACTGCGATGGTTTCACGCCGCAGCGCGTCCAAGTCAAGCGGTTTCCGTGATACCACAATCGGCCCGTACTGCCGTCCCATGCTGGCACCGTGAGGGAGCAGGGCGTACTTGTCAGCCACATAGGCGTACGCATGCAGGGACAAGGCAGTCACGGGGAGCCTCCCCTCCATTGCCCAGCGATTCAGGCTTTCGATGTCTCTGAGCACGTGGCGGAACTCTAGGTCGCCTGTCTCGACCTTTCCCGCCGTGAGGGCATAGAACATGAAGGCGTCATCCGCGTCCGGACTGTGCCCCACCTCAATAATTGTTCGTGGTTCAGGGTTCATGGTTCGTAGTTGATAATTCTGTTGGAACAGCACCTTTGGTCCCTCGCTCCGGGCCTCCCATTATTCGAGCCTCACGAGGGGCGTCCCGCTCGTCAGCGTAATAATTCCACTGGGTCATTAGTTCGTTAGGTACGGTGTTCCGCGCAGGCCCTCTCGGTGAGGCACCAGGACGGCCACCCCCACCTGCGCTGCGCTCTCCGAACCCTTTCGGAGACGCAAACCAGATTCCGCTTTCCTCAGGCTTTCCTCCGCTCGCTGGGTCAGCCTCATTTAATTGTGTCGCCGGGTTTCATGTCGACCACCTTCAGTCCCCGAATCGCCTTGGTCAACTGTTTGAGCTTTCCCGGCGTCCCTGTGAGAGGGGGGAAGGTGCCGTAGTGCATCGGAATAACCCACCTGGGCTTCAGGAGCCGACAGGCATAGGCCGCCTCTTTCGGGGACATGGTGAAAAGGTCGCCGATGGGGAGAAAACAGAGTTGGGGATGGTACAAGTCTGCGATAAGCCGCATATCCCCGAACACCTGGGTGTCCCCTGCATGGTAGAAGGTAAAGCCGTTTTCTAAGGTGACGACGTACCCTGCAGGATCACCCCCATAGATGAGGCGGCCCTCTTCGTCCTGAATGCCCGAGCTGTGGAAGGCCTGAACCATGGTCACTTTGATGCCGTTGACCTGTTGGGTTCCGCCCATGTTCATGGGAAGTGTATTCTCGACTCCCCGGCTTTGGAGAAACGCGGCGATCTCAAAGATGGCCACGACCTTTGGGTTATGGGTTTTGGCTAACGCGGTCGCATCAGCCATGTGGTCAAAGTGGCCGTGGGTGATGAGCATGAGGTCGATCCTGTCCACCTTCTTGAGGCTGTCGGGACAGACGGGATTTCCCATGACCCAGGGGTCAATCAGGATATGCACCCCCTTTGGGCTCACGACCTTGAAGGTGCTGTGACCGTACCAGGTGATGGAGCAGTCTCGCTTGAGCACCATGACCATCCTCCCTTTTTAAGACCTAGGAGTATGGGCGATCCTCCCAGAGAAAGAAAGGCAGGCCGAGTCTTGCACAAAGGGGCCGCAATAGCAATACACCAACCAGCCCCTCCTCGGTGGATCCCGGGGGTGAGGGTTACCTCGCTGAGTCAGCGAAGGATGCTCAGGACGTTTCGATCAGCAGGGGGATGATCTGACCCGTCTTGACTTGAAGGAGCCCACGTTCCCTGAGCCTGATGGCCGGAACCGCCGTGAAGGTGAGGGCCTGCAGGGTCAGGAGGGGATCGTGAAGGTTTGAGCCCAGGTCTTTGACTGTCCGCTTGATGCGATTCATCTTTTCAGCCAAGATCGGGACCGGTTCTTCGCTGATGATTCCCCCAATGGGCATGGACAGTTCCTCAACCACGGTGCCGTCAACGACGACGACGAATCCGCCACCGATCTCGACCAACCGGTTCAGGGCCCAAGCGATGTCCACATCGGTCACCCCGATGGCCACCAGATTGCTCGTGTCGTAAGAGAGGCTCGAGGCAACCGCGCCTTTTTGAAGACCGAATCCCTTGATGAATCCCATTGTCCGCTGTCCGAGACCCCACCGGTCAAACACGGCCGCTTTGAGGACGTCCGCCCGACGATCCGCGACCACCTCTCCCCCCTCAACCGGCAAGGACACAATGAGTTCCCGCGTCACAATCGGGCCAGCAATGTCCACAACCCTCACCTTAACCCAGCCACCCAAACGATCCGCCGGGACCTTCAGATCCTCCACCGTGAGAGGGTGTGGCAGAGAAGGTTCGGGGAGGACTTCGCGAAGCCGAGGATTTCCTTTGATCTCCACCAGGCAACGCCCCTCCCGTGCGACCACCTTACCCCTGCTGATCACCACCTCGGGCTCCATACGCCTGAGATCCGGAACCACCAAAAGATTGGCGTACTTCCCGGGTCCAATTCCCCCTACCATGTGGTCGATACCGAAATGCTCTGCGCAGGTCAGGGTGGCTGCGCGCACCGCCGAAACCGGGTCGAGACCGAGCTCCATGGCGCGGCGGACCGCATGGTCCATGCCGCCACGGCGCACGAGGTCATCGGGCCATACCGTATCAGTGACGAGGATCAGGCGGTGAAGGTCGAGTCCAGAAGAAATCACCCCGCTCAAAGCGCCGAGGTCCTGACGGACCGAGCCTTCCCGCACCATGGTATGCAATCCCAGGCGAAGCCGCTCGGTCACCCCCTCTGCCGTGATTGGCTCGTGGCACGAGCCGATCCCGAGGCCCACGAACCGCTGAAGCTTCCACCCCCGGGCCCCGGCGGCGTGCCCCTCGACTTGCTTTCGGAGCCGATGAGCCTTTGCAATCATGGTCAGAAGTTCAGGCGGGTATTCCAGCGCAAGATGCCAGTAAACCTCTCCCAACCCCAGCACCAGGGGATGCTCCAGTAGATCCTCGACCTCTTGCGATGAGATGACCGGCTGTCCATCGCCCCGGTCAGAGCAGAGGACAGAGATGCAGGGCGCAGTGGTATAAACCAAGATCGGTAACGCCTCAAGGCCATCGAGGAAAGCGCGGAACGCTGTGGCCCCACCCACATTCGCCGCGTGGACCAACTCCGTGATAACCGTGGTTAGCCCCAACGGGATGGCCGCGTGCAGGTATTCCTGAAGGCTCTGAACATTATCGAGGTGGGTGTGACCTTCAATCAGGCCGGGGGTGAGATATCTCCCGTGCGCATCGACAATCTCGGTATCGGGGCCGACGGCATGGCTCAGATCGGGGCCCATGGCAGCGATCCGCTCGCCGTGAACGGCTACGCCCCAGCCCTCTAGCAATTCTCCCGAATAGACATTCAGAAGCGTGCCGTCTCGGACGATTAGATCCGCCGGGCCTCCTGATTCCATTCCCCTGTGTAACGCGTTCCCCAGCAGCGGACCCTCCCCAAGAAAAAAAAGACCCCGGGACCCGCAACGGAATCCTTCAGGTCCCAGGGGGTCAGATGGTCAGTTCAGCATGCCGATCAGGCGGTGCAGCTCCCGCCGGGCCCCCAGATGATCAGGGTCAAACCGCAACGCTTGCCGGATCGCGGCGACGGCCTCCTGGGTCTGGCCCTTCCTCGAGTACAGGCGGGCCAGGTTGATGTGAGGGTAGTGTCGGGGCTCGTACCGCTTGGCCTCTATGGCCTTCAAGAGCCAGGGGACTGCCTCGTCGTACTCGCCCTTTTCCATCATGTAGACCCCGATATCGTTATAGGGATTGCCAAAATCGGGGTCGACCTGTATGGCGATCTCACACTCCTGGATCGCCTCATCAATCTTGCCTTGAAAGCTATACGCCCATCCTAAAAAGGTGTGCGCTTCTGCAGTCGGATGGAGCTCGATGGACCGTTGGTAGTCCTCAACCGCACCATCCAAATCGCCGCCCATCTGATGTTTGTAGCCTTCCTGGAAGAAAAACTCTGCTTGTTCAAGCCGGGCAGGATCCGTCATCCCTTTCACCCCCCCCTCCCGAGCCACAAGGGCCTGGATCTAAAGGTGAGGTAACATACAATTAGTATGCTGTCAAGCCGGGGGAAATTCGCTTATGGCTGTTCGGCGATGGCGATGCGCTCGAGGACAGGGGGGTGCGTGTAGAGGAGGAAGACGGCCCAGCGTGGCGGAATGATGTCGGCCAGGTTGGACCGAGCCAAATCCACCTCTACCTTTATATAGGCGTCGCGATTTTCCGTAAGCCCCAGGGCTGCGAGGTCCGCTTGGCGCTCAAAGCGACGAGAGATGGCGTTCTGCAGCGGGAGGGTCACAAGACTCAGCACGAACAGAGTCAGCACAAGCAGGGGAAGCCCGGCAGGGTCAGCCGGATGCGCAGAGAGGCCTCGGGTGGTCCCCCACCGGAGGAAAATGGCAGCGATCCCGAGACCCAGGAAGAGGGCCACGATGGACAGGCCCACCCCCTTCCAGAGATGGTGATATATCCGATGGCCCATCTCGTGGGCCAAGACCACTTCCACTTCGTCGGGAGAGGAGCGCTTGACGAGCGTATCGTAGAGGACAATACGCTTGGTCCGTCCAAAGCCAGTGACATAGGCGTTCGCCTTCACCGTCCTCCGACTCGCATCCACCTCGAGCACCTCTTCCACAGGAATCCCCGCCCGGTCCGCCAGTTTCAAGACCCGGGCCTTGAGGTCGGCATCGCGGAGCGGCGTAAAGGTGTGAAACAGAGGATCGATGAGGACCGGGGCCAGGAAGGTCAGCAGGAGGATGAGGCCAGCGAGGACCCCTGTCGTCGGGAGGAACCAGCGGACGGGGTCGCGACGAATAAAAAGATACAGTACGTTCACCGTCGGCAAGAGCAGAACCACTTGCAGGAGCAGTCCCTTGGTCCAATCCTTGAACCACCCGCCGAGCCACTGGGTCGAGAGACCATAGATGTGCTCCCGAAAGTACCCGCTGTAGAGGTCCATGGGAAGGAGGAGAAGACGGTAACAGAGCAGGAGGCAGGCGGCATACAGAGTAAGGGTAAGCCACGGGCGATGGCCGGCCCAGACCGCGCTGAGATCCCGCAGGGTTCGAGACAGGGGAGTGAAGGTGAGGAGAATGAAAAATGCGAGCGTAATCGCGGTGCGGACGCCGAAGAGGACGTACCGCCCTTCCACGTAACTTTTACCCCGCGCAATCTCTTCGGCAGTAAAGTAACGAAGGGCCATATCATTGACCAGGGGGCCGGAGCCGCCAAAGGTCATCTCCGCCAGAGCGAGACCAGCGCATAAAACTCCCATCGCAGCGGCCGCGGTGCGCATCACATGACTCCAAGCATTATGACTACCGCTCGCTGACCAGCTCCTTGAACGCGGCTTCGTCCAAAACGGGGACGCCGAGGCGCCGGGCATCATCGTATTTGGAGCCGGGATCCTTGCCGGCGATGACGTAGTCGGTCTTCTTGCTGACCGAGGAAGTCACGCGCCCCCCCAGGCGAGTAACGGCCGCCCGCGCCTCGTCACGGCTAAAGCCCTCGAGTGTTCCCGTGAGCACGAGCGTTTTTCCGGCTAGCAACTTCTCTCTTGCTTTGACCGTCTCCTCGGTCATCGTGACGCCGACGTCTAGCAGGCGCGCGATAACCCGCTGGTTCTCCTTTTGTGCGAAAAATTCGGCCGCGGCGGCCGCGATGCGCGGGCCGATCCCGTAGATGGCGGCGAGTTCTTCTTCGGTCGCCGCCCAAAGTTTCTCCATGCTGCCGTAATGCTGAGCAAAAAGCGAAGCCGCGTGTTCGCCGACGAACCGAATACCGAGGGCGAACAGGAAACGGGCGAGCCCACGATTCTTGCTCCCCTGGATGGCTTTGTACAGGTTGGTCGCCGACTTTTTGGCCAGGCGCTCGAGCGATGCTAGCGTCTCGACATCCAGGTGGTAGAGGTCGGCGAAATCCTTTACCAGATTCCGGTCCACCAGCTGATTGACGACCGCCTCGCCGAGATGTTCGATGTCCATCGCACGACGCGCCCCGAAATGAAGCAGCCGCTCCTTGACCTGCGCCGGGCAGGCCGCGTTACTGCACCGCCAGACCACTTCTCCCTCGGGCCGGTAGGCGTGTCCGCCACAGACCGGACAATGGGTGGGCATCTGAAAAGGAGGACGAGAATCGTGTTCGGGCTCGGGAACACGCTCAACAACATGTGGGATCACATCGCCTGCCCGTTCGATCACCACGAGGTCCCCCACGCGCACGTCGAGGCGGGCAATCTCGTCGGCATTATGGAGCGTTGTCCGACTGATGGTGGCGCCAGCGATCTCGACGGGATCTACGTCTCCCGAGGGCGTCAGTGCTCCGGTTCGACCGACGTTAATCACGATCCGACGGACCCGCGTCTGGGCCTGCTGCGATTTGAACTTGAAGGCAATGGCCCAGCGAGGGTGATGCGTAGTGAAACCCAGTGCCACTCGCTGATCCAGGTTATTCGCCTTCAGCACGACGCCATCTGTCTCATAACCGATCTCGTTTCGCCTGTCCTCCATCACGCGGTGGTAGGCAATGGCGGCATCAAGATCGCCACAGAGCCTCGCCTCCGGACTGACCGGGAGGCCGGACTTGCCGAACGCCTCGAGGATCTCCCAATGCGTGGCGAACGGAGTGGACCGCGGGTCAGCCGCAAGCTGGTACAGCACGATGTCCAGCGGTCGCTTTGCGGTGATGGTGCTATCCTTCTGGCGCAGGGAACCGGCCACCGCGTTTCGCGGGTTGGCGAACGCCCCCTCCCCCACCTCTTCCAGATCGCGATTGAGCTTCTGAAACGCCGCCTCCCACATGAAGACCTCGCCCCGGACCTCGAGGTGCTCGTACCGAGCAAGTGGTCCGTGCAACGTCTGAGGCAGGCTACGGATCGTGCGCAGATTGTGCGTGATGTCCTCACCTACGCGGCCGTCGCCCCGGGTGGCACCACGTACAAATTTCCCGTTCTCGTAAACCAAGGCCACGCCCACGCCGTCGATCTTCGGTTCACCGACGTAACGGAACGTCGCACCAGGAAGGATTCGGTTCATGCGGGCTTCAAACTCGCGAATGTCTTCCTCGGTCGAGGCATTGTCCAGGGACAGCATGGGGCTACTGTGCTCGACGGGGGCAAAGCCCTCGGCCACTCCGGCTACTCCCCCGCTGACGAGCAAAGTCGCGGAATCGGGGATGAGGTACTGATGCTGCTGCTCTAACCGCTTGAGTTCATTGAACAGGCGGTCGTACGTGGCATCGGATATCTCGGGGCGGGCAAGCACATAATAGAGGTAGTCGTGGTGGCGGATCAGCCGCCGCAGCTCCTCAGCCCTAACCCTGGGTTTCTTCAGATCCGCCATGCCCCTACCCTTGCTGCTCCAATAAGTCTTTATCAGTATTACCAGAGTCTTAGAGTGGACGCAACGACTCCCCTCCCCCCTTTCTGAGCCAAGTCAGCATAAAACTTGCACTAGCTGCTCTGGGGTACTGTCTTGTGCGGGAAGTTCCTACATGAGGAGGGCTATCCGACTGTGACCGCAACACGGACGCGATCTCTCTACTGGATCTACCTTTTATATGGGATCATTGTCATCGCCTTGACCATTTTTCTCTTGTATGGGAGGCTGCCAATCACGGACAGGAACGTCACGTGGGTTGAGATATCCTTACTGGCGCCCGGCATCATCCTATACCTACCGCTATTACTGCTCTCCGGCGGAGTCCACTGGAGCGTCCTCCCGTTTTGGGCCCGTATGCCGCTTTGGGGGACACTGAACGTTCTCGGGTACCTGGCAATTCCCCTGGCCACTCGGGCGGTAGTTAAGTGGCGGCGCGAATGGAAAGCGTCCGGTAGGGGGAGGAACATGTGGCTGGACTTATTTCGTCGGCCAGCCACGATGATAGTGCTCGGCGTGGGCATGTTGCTGCTAGCCCTAAATGGGGTTGTGCAAGTCCGCTTGGGAATCGCCGGGCCTACCGACATCGCCAATATGGTGGTTGGTCCGTTCGGCGCAATCGGCCTCTGGTCCCTTGCATATTATCAGCGCCGCTACGGGACCATCATCCCCGCAACCGGTCCACCGGCCTGGACGCGATGGGCCGTGCCACTCGCGGCGCTCACCGGTGCCGTGATCGGCGGAGTACTCGCTTATAAGGAAGCGATGATCCTCCGCTGGAGTGCAGCCTCTGCTGGTATACTGGCCGTGACCGTCACAGCTGTCACGGTGGTTATGGTTTGGATCGTCTTCCGGGTGGTACGAAAGCATCTATAGGCGGGAGGGATCACCGGCGGGGACGGCAAAAACCCCCTTGACAGGCTCAGCCCCTTGATTTATCATATGCATGCCTTTTAAACGGACCCCGCGAGGTTCGTAAAGGAGCATAAATGAAGCTTCCAATTGTAGTGTGCGCAATCGTGAACCTCCTCACCCGAGGGTGAGGGGGTTTTTTTATGCCTGCTGAGGCCGCCATGGACACTCGAAAAAAGGCACAGATCATGGACGCGACGGCGATCCAGCGAGCCCTGACGCGGGTCGCCCACGAGATCGTGGAAAAAAACAAGGGGACGGCCGATCTGGTCCTGATCGGCCTCCGCAGCCGGGGGGTGGATCTCGCCCGCAGGCTCTCCCAGCGTCTGAAGCAGATCGATGGGGTGGATGTCCCGGTTGGGGCCCTCGATATCACGCTGTATCGAGATGACCTGGGCAAGGCCGGCCCCCAGCCCACGGTCAGAAAAACCGAAATCCACTTCTCGGTCGATAAGAAGAAGGTGATTTTGGTCGATGACGTCCTGTACACGGGTCGGACGACTCGGGCGGCCCTGGACGGCCTCATGGATTTGGGACGTCCCCGGGTGGTCCAGCTCGCGGTCCTCGTCGATCGAGGGCACCGCGAGCTGCCGATCCGGGCCGATTATGTCGGAAAGAACGTCCCGACGGCGAAGTCCGAGCAAGTCCAGGTCATGCTCCAGGAAGAGGACGGCGTGGACGGCGTGGTGATCCTGAACAACACCGATTGAGTAGCAGTCAGCTGTCAGCCTTCAGCTATCAGTTATGACTAAGAAAGCGGCCCAACCTGGGAGAAAGGAATGACGCTGAAGCGAAAAGATCTCTTAACGATCCGTGAACTGGAGCCGGAAGAGATCCATCAGATCCTGGACACTGCCGACTCGATGAAAGAGATCGGCACCCGGGAGATCAAAAAGGTCCCCGCGCTTCGTGGGAAGACCGTGATCAACCTCTTCTACGAAGCGAGTACGCGGACGCGGACCTCTTTCGAGATTGCGGGGAAGTGGTTGAGTGCTGACGTCATCAACATTGCCTCGACCGTCTCTTCCATGACCAAGGGCGAGTCGCTGCTTGACACCGGCAAGACCCTTCAGGCCATGCGGCCGGATGTCGTAATCATCCGGCATCCGGTGCCGGGGGCGCCCAAGCTTTTGGCCGATCGTCTCCAGGCGGCGATCATCAACGCAGGCGACGGGGCCCATGAACATCCCACCCAAGCCCTCCTCGACCTCTTCACGATTCGCGAGCGCCTCGGACGGTTGGAAGGCCTCAGAGTCGCCATCGTAGGAGACATCAGTCATAGCCGGGTCGCGCGATCGAATATCCAGGCGATGCGCAAAACCGGGATAGAGGTCCGAGTGGCGGGACCGGCCACCCTGCTCCCACGCTACCCGGAGCAGCTCGGCGTTCAGGTCACCACCGATCTGGAGGCCGCCATTGCGGATGCCGACGTCATCATGATGCTCCGGATCCAAAGGGAGCGGCAAGGGCCTACCCTGCTCCCCTCGCTCCGCGAGTACAGTCGCCTCTTTGGCCTGAACGTCGAGCGCTTGAAGAAGGCAAAGGAGGGGGTCTTAATCATGCACCCGGGGCCCCTCAATCGCGGCGTCGAGATCTCCCCCGAGGTGGCCGACGGCCCGTACAGCCTTATCCTGGATCAGGTCACCAACGGGCTGGCCATCCGCATGGCCCTGTTATATCTGCTGACGGGAGGCCACCCGGCTGAACGCTAAGGGGGCGGCGATGCACGGGCGACGATCGATGACCGACGACCGACCGGCATTTCGAATTTCGAAATTCGAATTTCGAATTTACGTTAATGGTGAACGGAGTGCGGGATGCGGCTTTTGATCACAGGAGGGCGAGTGATTGATCCGGCCAGCGGGCTGGACGACACCCTTGATGTCCTTGTCGAGGAGGGACAGATACTTCAAGTGGGGAAGGTTCGGGGTTCAGCGTTCAGGGTTCAGGGGAAAAAGAATAAGAAGCCAACGAACCAGGAACCACCTACTTCGAGTGTCGATCGTGTAGTCGATGCGACCGGGAAGATCGTGACACCAGGTCTCATCGACATGCATGTGCATCTTCGGGAGCCAGGACGAGAAGATGAGGAGACCATCGCCTCTGGGACCGCTGCCGCAGCCCGAGGTGGGTTCACCTCGATCTGCTGCATGCCGAACACCGAGCCGGTAAATGACACCGCATCGGTCACCGAATACATCCGGGAGCAAGCCCAGAAGGTCGGCCGCGTACACGTCTTCCCCATTGGGTGCATCTCGAGGGCGCAGCAAGGTCAGGGGCTGACGGAAATCGGCGACCTGGTGGCGGCAGGGTGCGTCGGACTCTCTGATGACGGCAGGCCGGTGATGAATGCCGAACTCATGCGTCGAGCGATGGAGTATGCCACCATGTTCGACATCCCCCTGCTCCCTCACTGTGAAGAGCTCTCTCTCTCTGCAGGGGGAGTCGCGCACGAAGGACGCGTCAGCACCGAGTTAGGCCTCAAGGGGAT
The DNA here is from genome assembly GCA_019456075.1 of Candidatus Methylomirabilota bacterium. GTDB lineage: Bacteria > Methylomirabilota > Methylomirabilia > Methylomirabilales > CSP1-5 > CSP1-5. Next base: position 16,432 of record VRUN01000007.1, on the reverse strand, counting down.
CCCCTCTACCGCGGAGGCGGTCATGGTGGGGAGGGACATCTTGTTAAGCGAGTACACAGGAGCCCGCCTTCACATCTGCCACGTAAGCACTGATGAGTCAATCCGTCTGATCCGGGAGGCCAGAGCCCGGGGTGTCCGTGTGAGCGGAGAGGCGACACCCCACCACCTGATTCTCACCGACGAGGCGGTCCGCGGCTTTACCACCAATGCCAAGATGAATCCCCCCCTCCGATCGGCCGGGCACATGACGGCGCTCCGGGAGGCGCTCATCGATGGAACCATCGAGGTGATCGCCACCGATCACGCCCCCCACGCCCACGCCGAGAAAGAGACGGAATTTGACTATGCCCCCTTTGGTATCATCGGGCTCGAGACGGCCTTAGGCCTCATCCTCACCGAGTTCTTTCATAGTCGCCTCCTTACCCTCCCCATGATCGTGGAGCGCATGGCGACGGCCCCTGCCCGGATCCTCAAGCTGAAGCACAAGGGGACGTTAGCTGTCGGCGCAGATGCAGATATCACCATCATCGACCCGGATCGGAAATGGACAGTTGAGGAACACGAATTGCGATCGAAGAGTAAAAACTCCCCCTTCATCGGCTGGAAGCTTAAGGGGCAAGCGGTGATGACCATCGTAGCCGGTCAAGTGGTTTGGGAGACGCCATGAAGCCCGCGATCCTGGCCTTAGCGGATGGAACCCTCTTTGAGGGGACCGCCTTTGGTGCAGAGGGGGAGTGTGTCGGCGAGGTGGTCTTCAACACGGCGATGACCGGCTATCAGGAAGTTCTCACCGACCCCTCCTACAAGGGGCAAATCGTCTGTATGACGTATCCCCTCATCGGCAATTACGGGATCAATCCCGAAGACATTGAGTCTCGACGCCCCTTCGTAGAAGGGTTCATCGTCAAGGAAGGGTCGCCGTATCCCAGCAACTGGCGAAAGTCACAGACGCTCGAAGCCTATCTCAAGGAATGGGGGATCGTAGGCATTCAGGGGATAGATACGCGTGCCCTCACCAAGCATATCCGGGACCAGGGTGCGATGGAAGGGGTGATCTCTACGGTCGACCTCTCTCCTATGCGCCTTGTCGCGAAGGCCCGATCCTCCCCCGGTCTCATCGGACGCGATCTAGTCAAGGATGTCACGTGCGCCGAGGCCTTCCAATGGCGGCAGGGGGATTGGCAATTGGGCCACGGCTATCTCGATGACCGTTTTCCGACGACGGCTCGACTGTCTTCGACCCTGAGGCTCAGACCCGAAGGGAGCTCGCCGAAGTCCGACGCCCGGGAAGGGGGGGAGGTTCAACTGGATCTCTTCGGTCATCGGTCATCGGTCATCGGTACGCGCCATCGGGTGATGGCCATTGACTGCGGAATTAAATACAACATCCTCCGGGAGCTCGTGAGTACCGGCTGCAATGTCGTGGTGGTTCCGGCCTCAACCTCCGCCGATGAGATCCTGGCCTTCAACCCCGACGGCATCATCATCAGCAATGGCCCCGGGGACCCCGAGGGGGTTCCATACCTTGTCGAGACCACCGCGCAGCTGATCGGGAGAATACCAATCTTTGGGATCTGCCTCGGGCATCAGATTCTGGGGCTCGCCCTGGGGGGCCGGACGTATAAGCTTAAATTCGGCCATCACGGGGCGAACCATCCGGTGAAGGAGCTTCACACCGGGCGAGTCGAGATCACGACTCAAAATCATGGTTTTGCGGTCGACATCGACTCCATCCCGGGTGGAGAAGCAGAGCTGACGCACGTCAATTTGAACGATGGGACCGTCGAAGGCATGCGTCATACCCGACTCCCCCTCTTTTCCGTTCAGTACCACCCCGAGGCCTCCCCAGGCCCCCATGATTCGAGGCACCTCTTTCACCGGTTTGTGGCCTTGATGAAGCAAGAGCGTGGCACTCAGGAGCCGCTAGAGATTCCCGGGGTCGAACGGTCCCGGGTCCGTCAGCGGGGAGACATCGCCGTTTAACCATAGGGTGGAATGCCGAAGCGGACCGACATTCAGAAGATTCTCATTATTGGGTCAGGGCCGATCATCATCGGCCAGGGGTGCGAGTTTGACTACTCCGGGACGCAGGCCTGCAAGGTCCTGCGGCAGGAAGGGTTTCAGATCGTCCTAGTCAACTCGAATCCCGCCACCATCATGACCGACCCAGAGATGGCCCACCGCACCTACGTGGAACCCTTGACGCCCGAAATCCTGGAGCGGGTCATCGAGAGGGAGCGCCCGGATGCTCTCCTCCCGACGCTCGGGGGGCAGACCGGGCTCAATCTGGCCGTGGTGCTCGCCGAAAGCCGCATCCTCGACAAGTATCAGGTGGAGCTCATCGGGGCGACGCTGGAAACCATTAAGAAGGCCGAGGACCGGGATTTATTTAGGCAAGCCATGGCCCGGATCGGCCTCGAAGTTCCCGAGAGTGGCTATGCCAAGTCGACCGCGGAGGCCGAGACCATTATCGAACGGGTCGGCTTCCCCGCGATCATCCGTCCCTCGTTCACCCTCGGCGGGACTGGCGGCAGCATCGCTTACAACCGCAAGGAATTTCACGAGCATGTCCAGTGGGGCCTGAACACGAGCCCAACCCATCAGGTGTTGATCGAGGCTTCAGTCATCGGGTGGAAAGAGTTTGAGCTCGAGGTGATGCGGGACAGGAAAGATAACGTGGTGATCGTCTGCTCGATCGAGAACTTCGACCCCATGGGGATCCACACCGGAGACTCCATTACCGTCGCCCCCGTCCAGACGCTCACCGACAAGGAATACCAGATCATGCGGGACGCCGCGATCGCCATCATCCGAGAGATCGGAGTAGAGACCGGCGGCTCCAATATCCAGTTCGCTGTTGACCCCGCCGATGGGCGACTAGTCGTGATCGAGATGAACCCTAGGGTCTCCCGCTCTTCCGCCCTGGCCAGCAAGGCGACGGGATTCCCCATCGCCAAGATCGCCGCCCTGCTCTCTGTCGGCTACACCCTCGATGAGATCAAGAACGACATTACCCAATCCACGCCTGCCTCCTTCGAGCCCACATTGGATTACTGCGTGGTAAAGATGCCCCGCTTTGCGTTTGAGAAATTTCCGGGGACGAATGAAACACTGACGACCCAGATGAAGTCGGTGGGCGAGGTAATGGCGATTGGCCGAACGTTCAAGGAGGCTCTTCAGAAGGCGATCCGATCTCTGGAGATCGATATTCACGGCCTGGAGAGTCGGTTCCTTACTCACGGTTCACGCTTCACCGATAAGGATGGCGAGGCCTGGCGAGAGGCTGTTCGAGAGCGGCTGCGGGTCCCCAACTGGGAGCGGCTGTTCTACATCGCCGAGGCCTTTCTCCTCAAGATAGACGTCCAAGAGATCTACGCATTGACCCAGATCGACCCCTGGTTCCTGGAGAACATTCGGGAGATCGTCGAGCTGGAAGAAGACCTTAGAAACGACCGGTCCAAGACCCTCCTCCGCCTCTTGAGCCCCCAGAAACTGCGGAGGGCCAAGGCGATGGGTTTCTCCGACCGGAGGTTGGCGCAGCTGACCGGCTCCGATGAACTCACCATCCGGGACCTCCGACGCAAGCTGGGAATCCAAACCACCTTCAAGATGGTGGACACCTGCGCGGCCGAATTCGAGGCGTTCACCCCCTATCTCTACTCCACGTACGAGCGGGAATGTGAAGCCAACCCGACGACGCGGAAGAAGGTCGTGATCCTGGGGTCTGGTCCGAATCGGATCGGCCAGGGCATTGAATTCGACTACTGCTGTGTCCACGCTGCCTTTGCCCTGAAGGAGCTCGGTTACGAAGCCATCATGGTCAACTGTAACCCCGAGACGGTCTCTACCGACTACGATACCTCGGACCGGCTGTACTTTGAGCCCCTGACACTCGAGGACGTCTTGAACATCATAGATCGGGAACAACCGGATGGTGTCATCGTTCAGTTCGGCGGCCAGACCCCGTTGAAGCTCGCGGTCCCCCTCCAGCGGGTTGGGGTTCCCATCTGGGGCACATCCTCTGAGTCCATCGACCGCGCGGAGGACCGGAAGCGGTTCCGACAGCTCCTCATGCAGCTCGGGCTCAACCAAGCCCCGAGCGGCACAGTCATCTCGGTGAATGAGGCAGCCCGCATCGCCAAGCAGGTCGGGTATCCGGTCCTGGTCCGCCCGTCATACGTCCTCGGGGGCCGGGCGATGGAGATTGTCTATGATGAGGCGAGTCTCCTCGAATACATGGAGCGGGCCGTTCAGGCTTCCCCCGAGCATCCGATCTTGATCGATAAGTTCTTGGAAGACGCTGTCGAAATGGACGTGGATGCCATCGCGGATGGAGGGCGGGTCGTGATCGGCGGCATCATGGAACACATCGAAGAGGCGGGAATCCATTCGGGAGACTCTGCCTGTTCCTTGCCACCGCGGTCGGTGCCCCCCAAGATCCTCGATGAGATCCGCGAGCAGACCACGGCGTTAGCCCTCGAGCTTCAGGTCGTGGGGCTGATCAATATCCAGTTCGCCATCAAAAACTCCACCGTCTACGTCCTGGAGGTGAACCCCCGTGCCTCCCGGACGATTCCCTTTGTCAGCAAGGCAACGGGAGTCCCCTTGGCTAAGCTCGCGACGAAGGTGATAACTGGCATGACCTTAGAACAGCTGGGATTCACCCAGGAGCCGCGCATGAACCACGTAGCGGTGAAGGAAGCCGTGCTGCCCTTTGTCAAGTTCCCAGGGGTCGATGCCATCCTGGGGCCGGAGATGAAATCCACGGGCGAGGTGATGGGGATCGACCGAGACTTCGGCCGCGCCTTCGCCAAGTCCCAGATCTCAGCCAATGGGACGCTGCCGCTTCACGGGACGGTCTTTCTAAGCGTTCGGGATCCGGACAAACCCCACCTTTCCCCACTCGGCCAGGCCTTTGCCGAACTCGGCTTTCACATCCTGGCCACGGATGGCACGGCGCGCTGCCTCCAGGAAGCAGGCATCACCGCAGAACGCGTCTACAAGGTGACCGACGGCGTCCGCCCGCACATCGTGGACCGGATGCAGAGCGGCGAGATTGTCGTGGTCGTCAATACTCCCGAGGGACGAACCTCCCGCCTCGACTCGTATTCCATCCGCCGGACCGCCGTCACCCAGGGGATTCCATGTTTTACAACCATGGCAGCGGCTCACGCAGCCGTGCAGGGGATTCGAGCCCTCAGGGCGGAAGGCCTGCAGGTCAAGACGTTGCAAGAGTATAACGATGGAGGACCGGGGGTGGATCGTGCAAGCTGAGATGCACTCCCTCCGCAGGTTTGAGCCGGATTACTTTCTCCAGCGCTTCACTTCACCACCCCTGGCCTTTCAACCCGGACAGTTTGTCATGGTGAAACCCTCCGGATCGCTCGACCTCTTCCTGCCAAGGGCCTATAGCATCCTGAGAGTCCAGCGCCTTTCGACCGGGAGCAGAGGAAAAAAGGTGAATGTGGTCGAGATCCTTTATAAGGTGCTGGGAAAGGGGACGACTGCCCTCTCTCAGCTCAAGCCAGGAGATCGGGTGGATCTCCTGGGTCCCTTGGGAAATGGCTACCACGTAACACAAGGGGTCACCACGGCTATCCTCGTGGCGGGAGGAATTGGGGTTCCCCCAGTGGTAGCACTCGCCGAACGCCTCGCGAGTTCACGGTTCACGGTTCACGGTTCACGGCGTAAGAGCGTCGGACGTCGGTCATCGGACACGGATCGTCGGTCGTCGGACTTCGACGAGACTTCGGCGAGCTCAGTCGAGCCGCTCGGTCGAGCCGTCATCGGTCATCGGAAGATGGTCGCTTTTGTCGGGGGGAAAAGCTCCACTGACGCCTTGTGCCTCACCGACCTTCGCAAGGCGGGAGCGGTACTTCACGTGGCCACAGAAGATGGCAGCCTTGGTCATCAGGGACTCGTCACGGATCTGCTCGAATCGTACCTCCGGTCATCGGGACATTCGGCTGAGCTCAGTCGAAGCCTCGACGGTCACCGGTCAACGATCTATGCCTGCGGTCCGCATCCGATGCTCTATGCCGTCACTCAGATCGCCGAGCGATTCCAGATTTCCTGCCAGCTTTCCCTGGAGGCGGAGATGGCGTGCGGCTTTGGAGCATGCATGGGGTGCGTAATACCAGTTAAGAGTCCAGAGTTGAGAGTTGAGAGTTTAGGACAATCTGTGAACCGTGAACCGTCAACCGTGAACGAGCGAAGGTACAAGTTGTGTTGTAAGGATGGGCCAGCGTTCGACGCTCGGGAGATCGCGTGGTGAAAGGCAAACAGAAAAAGCGTTCACGGTCTACAGTTCACAGTTCACGGAAACAAAGAAGTCGAGCTCCCGACCGTGAACGCACGAGGGGAAAGCGGCCTGATCTGAGGGTGGAGATTGCCGGGCTCCCGTTGAAGAACCCGGTGATGACCGCGTCTGGCACATTCGGGTACGGGACCGAGTTTACCCCCTTCTTCGATCTCAACGCGCTAGGCGCCATCATCGTTAAGACGGTAACGATGCATCCGCGACTGGGTAACGCACCGCCGAGGATCGCAGAGACCGCGGCAGGGATGCTCAATTCCATTGGACTCCAAAATGTTGGGATCGACGGCTTTCGCCGGGAGAAGCTCCCATTCCTTCAGACGCTGGCCACTCCGCTTCTCGTCAACATCGCCGGAAAGTCCGTCGAGGAGTTCGCCGACCTGGCCAAACGTTTGTCCGACGCCGAGGGGGTGGCCGGGATCGAACTCAATATTTCCTGCCCCAATGTGGCCGGGGGCCTCGATTATGGAACCGACCCGCGCCTCACGTATGAGGTGGTACGGGCGGTCCGGCAAACCACCACCCTCCCGGTAATCCCCAAGCTCTCTCCCAACGTAACCGATGTCACCGTGATCGCCCGGGCCGCCGCCGACGCGGGGGCGGATGCCCTCTCGCTCATCAACACCATCGTCGGCATGGCCATTGACGTCCGCACACGCAAGCCGAAACTGCCCGGAAACACCGGAGGTCTCTCCGGCCCTGCCATTCGTCCCATCGCAGTTCGGATGGTCTGGGAGGTAGCCCAGGTGGTGAAACTCCCCCTGATCGGTATCGGTGGAATCATGACCGGCGAAGATGCGATTGAGTTCTTTCTCGCCGGGGCCAGTGCAGTCCAGGTGGGGACCGCCAATTACCTCGATCCGTTGGCCCCCATGAAGGTCCTGGCTGGAATCGAGGCCTACCTGATCCGCCACGGCTTCGATGCCGTCACCCCCCTGATTGGAACCGTCCTCCCTCCCGACCCGGAGACGGAATAACCTCCCAGCATCCGAAGTCCGACGTCCCAAGACCGTCAGCAGAGAGCTCGGAGGGACCCTCCTCGCTCTCGTAACTTCGGACGTCGGTCGTCGGAAATCGGAAGTCGGACTTAGGTACCGAAGCGGCGCTTGCGCTCCTGATAGCTGCGGATGGCTCGGAGGAAATCGATCTTGCGGAACGCAGGCCAGCACGTGTCGCAGAAATAGAACTCGCTATAGGCACTCTGCCAGAGGAGGAAGCCGGAGAGGCGAACCTCCCCACTTGTCCGAATGATGAGATCCGGATCGGGGAGATCATACATATAGAGATATTTGCCGATCTCTTCGGGTGTGATTTCCTCCGCCACCTGCTCGGCGGCCGCCCCCCGCCGAACCCGATCTCTCAGCAGCTGCTTCACCGCGTCGGCGATCTCTTGTCTTCCCCCATACCCCACGGCGATATTGAGACAGAAGTTGTTGTACGCCTGGGTGGTCTCCTGGGCCTGTGCGATGGCCGCCTGAAGCGATAGGGGCAAGAGGTTCAACTGCCCGACCGCCCGGACCCGGACTTCCTTTTGGTGAATCTTGGGGTCCACCGCCACAGCCCGCATCTTTGATTCGATGAGATCTAGAAGGCCAGTGAGCTCTCCATGCGGCCGAGAGAGGTTTTCGGTGGAGAGAACATAGATCGTAATGATCCGGATCTGTAGCTGCTCCAGCCAATCCAACACCTGCTCCAGCTTGTCCGCCCCCAGCCGGTGCCCCGCAAGCAGATCAGAAAAGCCCAGCTCCCGCGCATAGCGGCGGTTACCATCCAGGATGAGGCCGATGTGCCTGGGCAACACCCCTCCCTGAACCTCCCGGAGAAGCCGACTCTCGTAGAGTCTGTACAGAAGAGAGATCGGATCAAACTTCATTCGGTAACCTGCCTTCGGTGCCCAACCGGCACCACCTGGGGGGCCTGGCGGGGAACAGCGGATCGCCGCTGGACCAACAGCACGCCTGTCACCACTAAGGCGCCGCCGACAAGCTGCGGCCAATCTAGCATTTCACCGAGGAGCAATAAACCGGCGCCCGTAGCCACCACCGGCTCCATCGTGCTCAAGATGCTGACCTGAGTTGCCGGGAGATACGTAAGTCCGAAGGTAAACAATGCAAAGGGAAGCACTGTTCCCGCAGAACCAATGAGAAGGAAGATCCCCCAGAGGCGAAGGGAGTATCCCTGCGAGAGGAGAAGCCACGGGGGCGTGAGCATCCACCAGAACAGCGTGGCGAACACATACGCATAAACCAAAAGGGTCCAGGAAGGAATCCGCATCACGGCTCGCTTGGTGAACAGGATATACGCGGCAAAGGCGCAGGCCGAAAGGAGCCCGCTGAGGAGGCCGGGAAGATTCAACTGGAGAAAGCTCGGATCATACCCTTTGACCATGAGAAAGCAGCCTCCGACCGCCAGGGTTAATGCAACCAGTATGATCCAAGTCAGTCGCTCTCCCAATAAAAAAACCGAGGCCACGGCGACCAGGATCGGAGCCATGTATTGCAGCAAAATGGCGGTCGATACATTGGTGAGGCTGATGGTGTAGTAGTACGTGAAGTTGGCCATGGCAATTCCGGCAATCCCCACGAGCGCGACCTGGGGGATATCTTTCAGCGGCAGACGCAGTTGCCGCTGATCCCACACGAGGAGCCCCACAACAAAAAGAAGGGCTGCGAGGGTCGAGCGAATGGCTGTGAGATGTAGAGGACCGACTTCGCCTGCTGTAAAGAGATACCGGGCCAGCGTACCCATGAGCCCCCAGGCGGTTGCGGCCCCGAGGATCATCAGGGAGCCTTTCACGCGCCCTTTCCATGGTGTCATTGGTCTTTTCTTTTGCTGAGGAGTTGCTCCAGGGCCGCCGTCAGACCTTGCGGTTTCACGGCCCCCCGAGCAACGGCGGCCACATTACCATCCTGGGCAACGAAAAAGGTGGTCGGCGTCCTGTCCACTCCGTAAAGGCTGCCAATGCGATTCCCGGTATCATGTCCCACAGCATAAGGAACGCTTCGCGCTTCCACAAACTTGTGAGCGGCCACTTCATTATCCCAAAACACGTTGATCCCGAGGAAGCTCACCCCCCGGTCTTTGAACATCTCGTAGGCCTTGATGAGTACGGGAGACTCCCGCTGGCAGCCCGGTCACCCGGAGTGCCAGAAGTTCAGAACCAGCACCCTCCCGCGAAAATCTGCGAGTTGAACCGCCTCTCCTGAGAAGAGGGTCAGGGTAAAGGCCGGCGCCGGTTTTGCCAGGGCGACCTGAGCGGAAGGAGGATCGGCCAGAAGGACTGGAACGTTCCCCCACAGGAGGCTAGCGACGATCATGAGGAAGAGGGTAATGTGTCTCATCTGGATCTCCTCTCTGAGGCAGGATTCCAAGTGTGGGAGGGTACCACAGAACCCTTTGTTCAACAATGAAAATTGGGTTGCGGGTTTCACCTTGACACACTCCCCCCATCTCGCTATAGTGACCGCCGAATCTGAGCAAGGCCCCCAAGCACCGGAGGCCGCCCGCACGTGGTAGCCATGCCGAATACGCCACCGAGCCGAAAACACCCTCATATCCCGGTATCGGGGTGACGCACCCCTCCCGCGGGTTCGACCTGGTTTATCCCCTCCGCTCCAACCCCATTGAAGGAGAGGTCTGAGTGAAAAAACCGCACCTTTTTGCCCCTGGGCCGACTGCCGTCCCCCCAGAGGTCTTATTGACAATGGCCCATCCCATCCCCCACCACCGGGCCCCAGAGTTTGAGGCGCTCCTTGCCGAGGTGCGGGAAGGGCTCAAGTCCCTGTTTCAGACGACAGAAGAGGTCCTTCTGTTCGCTGCCTCGGGGACCGGAGGGATGGAGGCGTCCGTGGTCAATACGCTGTCGCCGGGCGAGGAGGTGCTGGTAATCCAAGCCGGAAAGTTCGGAGAGCGGTGGGGAGAGATCTGCCAGGCCTACGGCATTTCCTTCACCCCGATCGACATTCCGTATGGGAAGGCGGTAGACCCCACGCTCGTCGCCACGGCCCTGGAAAAGGATCCGAAGATCGCTGCGGTGTTCTGCACGCATAGCGAAACCTCAACGGGTGTCCTTCACGACATTCATGCCATCGCCCAGGTCGTCCGAAAGACCTCGACCTTCCTGGTGGTGGATGCGATTACCAGCCTGGGGATCGTGGATCTTCCCATGGATGCCTGGGGCCTGGATGTCGTCGTCGGTGGCTCTCAAAAGGCCCTCATGCTACCGCCTGGCCTGACCATGGTCGGGGTCAGCCAGAAGGCGTGGGCAGCGGTAGAGCGGTCTCGACTCCCGAAGTACTACTTTGACTTTGCCGCCGAGCGGAAGAACCTGCTCGAAAACCAGTCTCACTTCACTCCGGCCATCTCGCTGGTCGTCGGGCTTCGGGAGACGCTCGGGATGATCCGGAACGAGGGGCTCCAACACGTCTTCCGCCGCCACGAGCGGCTCGCGGTCGCCATGCGCGCGGGAGTCACCGCCCTCGGATTGGAACTCTTTGCCGAGCGGCCGAGCCCGGCGGTGACCACCGTCAAAGTCCCCCAAGGGGTCGACGGAGGGGCCATTGTGAAAACCCTCCGAGCGAAGCACGGGGTGACCATCGCGGGCGGCCAGGGGTCGATGAAGGGAAAAATCTTTCGCCTGGCTACCATGGGATACGCGGACTCTTCCGATGTGGTCGTCGCACTCTCGGCGCTAGAACTGACGCTCTCGGAGCTGGGCTACCCTATCAAAGTGGGTGAGGGGATTCGGGCTGCCCAGGAAGTGCTCCACAGGGTGCCGGAAGATTGAAGAGGGATGGGAGATTTGGAGCTGAAGAATGGATAAAGCCATGCGAGTCTTAGTCACCGATAGTCTCTCCGCGCAGGGCCTCGAGGTGCTCCGCCAGAGTCCTGAGATTCAGGTCGAACTTCGCCAGGCCACCGCCCCCGAAGAGTTGGTGGAGATGATCGATCAATACGATGCTCTGATCGTTCGGAGCGCTACCAAGGTGACGGCCGATGTGATTCAAGCAGGGAAGAGCCTCAAGGTCATCGGTCGGGCCGGCGTGGGGATGGACAACGTCGACGTCGAAGCAGCGACCGCCCAAGGGGTTGTCGTCATGAACACCCCTACGGGCAACACGATCACGACCGCGGAACACACCATCACTCTTCTTCTGGCCCTCACGAAGAACATCCCCCAGGCGGTGGCCTCCCTGCACGGCGGGCGTTGGGAGAAGGGAAAGTTCCTGAACGTCGAGTTGTACAACAAGACGCTAGGGATCATCGGGCTGGGCCGGATCGGTTCGGAGGTCGCCAAGCGCGCCAAGGGTTTCGCCATGCGTGTCATCGCGTACGATCCTTTCATTTCGGCGGAGATCGCGAACCGCATCGGTGTCGAACTCGTTGATCCGGAAGAGGTCTACCGGCAGGCTGACTTCATCACGATCCATGTTCCTCTCGGCCCTGACACCTACCACATAATCAACCGAGACACTATCAGCCTGATGAAACCCGGAGTCCGGATCATCAACTGTGCCCGGGGCGGCGTCGTGGATGAAGAAGCGCTGTATGAGGCCATGGTGAGCGGAAAGGTGGCAGGGGCGGCGTGCGATGTCTTTGAAAACGAACCCAGCACAGACAGCCCATTACTGTCGCTGGAGAACTTCATCGGCACCCCGCACCTGGGGGCTGCCACCGCCGAGGCCCAGGAAAACGTGGCGATCGCCATCGCCCAACAGGTGGTGGACTACTTGATCAGAGGGGTGATTCGGAACTCGGTGAATACGCCCTCCATCGAGCCAGAGCTTTTGGCCAAGATCCAGCCGTATCTCACCCTCGCGGAAAAGCTGGGACGGCTCGACTCGCAGTTGGCTGAGGGGCGGTTTCATGAGATCCGCATCGAGTACGCCGGAGAGGTCGCGAGTTATGACACCTCACCTCTTACGGCGGCGGTCGTGAAGGGTGTCCTTGACCCGATCATGTCGGGCAACATTAACATCGTCAACGCCATGCCCTTTGCCCGGCATCGCGGGATCCGGGTGGTCGAGACGAAAACCAGCCAGGAAGAAGACTACGCCAGCCTCATCTCGGTCATCATCCAGACCGATCGAGGACAGAGTCTCGTCGCGGGGACCCTTTTCAGGCGGCGGGAGCCGCGGGTGGTTCGGATTGATGAATACTCCCTCGAGGCCGTACCCGAAGGGTATCTCCTCATCTTCTCCAACCTGGATGTCCCGGGCGTGATCGGGAAAATGGGCACAATCCTCGGGAAAAACCAGGTCAACATCGCCGGCATGAACCTGGGGCGAGAGAAGCCGGGCGGTCGGGCAGTCTCTGTCGTGAACGTCGACGACGCCATCCCTACCCCTGTCCTCGACGAGATCCGGGCAATGCCTAACATCGTCTATGCCAAGGTGGTGAAGGTCTGAGGTGATCCCCACGGCCATCCCCAAAGGGGTCCGCGTTTTGTCCCCCCCTGAGGCGGCCCGCCTCAGGTGGGTAGAAAAGAGGCTCGTCTCCGTCTTCCAGCGCTGGGGATTTCGGGAGGTCCTGACCCCGACCTTCGAATACCTCGAGGTGTTCGCGCACGGCGCGGGGGACGGGGTACAGGGGAAGGCCTTCAAGTTCGTGGACCGACAGACAGGCCTTCTCTTGGCCCTGCGGTCTGATCTGACCCCCCAGGTCGCGAGGATGGTGGCTGCCACTATGCAGCATCATCCCCTCCCCCTTCGACTTGCCTATTCCGCGTCAGTCTTCCGCCATGAGGAGCCCCAGGCAGGACGCCAGCGCGAGTTCTTTCAGGCCGGCGTCGAGCTGATCGGCTCGGATCGCCCCGAGGCGGATGCCGAGATGATCTCGATGGCCGTCGAGGGATGCCAGGAGGCCGGACTCCGGTATTTCCAGATCGACGTTGGGCAGGTGGAGTACCTCCGGGGGATGTTGAACGCGCTCAACCCCTCCCCCGAACTTCGCCGAAAGATCCTTTCGGCTCTCCGACGGAAGGACACGGTAGAGCTTGAACTTACCCTGAGGCCTCTGCCAGTCGAGACCAGATTGAAAGACGGGATCCTGAACCTGACCACGCTGTACGGTGGCGAAGCGGTCCTGGAGCAGGCAAAGGTGTGGGCCGTCACGGAGCAGTCCCGGCTCGCCCTCGAAAACCTGATCCAGGTCTACCAAGTCCTCAAGGCATATGGGTTGGCCGAGCACATCATTATTGACCTTGGAGAAACCTATGCCTTCGACTACCACACCGGCGTGGTCTTCCAGGTCTTTACCGAATCACTGGGCTACCCCATCGGGGGGGGTGGCCGGTACGACAACCTGATCGGTCAGTTCGGCTACCCGTGTCCCGCCACGGGCTTCGCCTTCGAGCTGGAGAGGGTCCTGGCCGCCCTCGAGGCGGAGGGAATCCTTCCCGCGGATCGGGGTCCGGACTTCCTCATCATCGATTTCAATCCCGACAAGCGTCAGGCCCTTCACATTGCCCAGACCCTGCGGAACACGGGCTACGCCGTCGCGAGGGATATCATCCAGCGCGACCTGGAGGGATCGCTCGACTACGCCCGCGCGAGTGCGATCCCCCGGGCCATCATCCTGGGGCTCGAGGGAATGCCCGGGGATGCCCTGACCCTACGGGATCTCACGACAGCGACGGAGACGACCTTCTCCATTGCTGGATTTTGCCAGCAGATCAAGGATGGGACGCTGAAATGGCCAATGTAATCGTGGTCGGCACCCAGTGGGGCGACGAGGGGAAGGGGAAGATCGTTGACACCATCAGCGAATCTTTCGACGCCGTGGCTCGGTATCAGGGGGGGAACAACGCGGGACATACGGTGGTGGTCGGCAAGGAGAAAACAATTCTCCATCTTGTTCCCTCGGGCATTCTTCGGAAGGGGAAGACCTGCATCCTCGGAAACGGCGTGGTAGTTGATCTCCCAGGCCTGACCCACGAGCTGAGCCAGCTTCGCCGCCTGGCCGTGAAGGCGCAGGGACATCTGTACGTCGGGAAAAACGCACACCTGGTGCTTCCGTATCACAAGATCCTGGACACAGAGCGGGAGAAAAACACCACCCGACGGCTCGGCACCACCGGACGGGGGATTGGTCCGGCGTATGCCGATAAGGTGGCCAGGGTGGGGATCCGGATCGGGGATCTCTTTGATCCGGCCCTCTTCCGAGAACGACTGCGTACCAATTTGGCCGAAAAGCAGGCCCACGCCCCCAAGGAAAGCGCCCTTCACACCCTCGACCCGGACGCCATCTTTGATGAGCAGATGACCCACTTCGGCGAGGTCCAGACCTTTCTGGTGGATGCCTCGTCGGTTTTGAATAAGATGATTGTCGAGGGAAAAAAGATCCTATTCGAGGGGGCGCAGGGGACGCTCCTCGATGTGGACCTGGGGACGTATCCCTATGTCACCTCGAGCAGTGCGACAGCCGGAGGAGCCTGCATTGGGACGGGGGTCGGACCGACCCGGATTGACGGCGTGTTGGGTGTGATGAAGGCCTATACCACCCGGGTGGGCGAAGGGCCCTTCCCCACGGAACTCAGGGATAGTACCGGAGAAGAACTCCGCAGGCGCGGAGAAGAGTACGGAGCCACGACAGGAAGACCGAGGCGATGTGGGTGGCTCGACGCGATCTCCCTGCGGTATGCTATCCAGGCGAACGGGTTGAGCACCCTGGCCCTGACAAAGCTGGATGTCCTGGACCCCTTTCCAGTGCTGAAGATCTGTCGGGCCTATCGCTACCGGGATCACAACCTGGAAGAATTCCCTAACGAGACCGACATCCTGGCGGAATGCCAGCCAGTCTACGAGGAGATCGAAGGGTGGCAGGAAAGCACGCTGGGGCAGAGTTCCATCGCAGAGCTTCCCAAAAAGTGTCGCGCCTTTCTCGATCGCCTCGAGGCCATCCTCGGCATCGACATCTCGATCATCTCCACCGGCCCTGAACGGGACCAGACCATCCTCCTGTCCACCCCCACCTTAAAACAATGGGGACTGGTTTAGTTGGGAGTTGAGGGGAAGGCGAAAGGCCGCCGCTTGGCGCGGATCCTCTTTCTGGGCCCTACCCAGATGTTCCCTGTGTCCCCATTCAGCGAGATGCTGCTAACCGAGAGTGGAGGAGTATCTTAATTCGAGAGCGAGCCTAGCTGGATCCTGGTCGAGGAGGGGTAACGCTAAGGACAGTTGTTGTCCCTCCTCCGCTTGAGCCTTCAGAGTGTGTGGGAGGCGATCCAAGACTGCCTTCACGGCCAACGCCGCGGATGATGCAACAGCGGCGTACTCACCATACCCGGCGGGCAGTACGCCGCCAATGTAATCCCTGTTCCAAAGCACAAGGAGGGCCGCGTTCCACCCTATTTCTTCATCGGTTGGGCGTCCTGGTGCCTCCCACTGAATCGGTTTTTTCAACGGATCCCATTGAAACCCTATACTGAGCCTCTGGGTGAGACGAACAAAAGTCTCGAGAAGCATTGGAGGGCCGGCGAGCAAAGCAAGGGCATTCAGTTCGAGGTCCGACGCGTCTCTCCGCATCGTCGCCGCCACCTTGCGTGCCTCGTCATGCTCCTTCGCCATTCGTATCTGCGCCCTGAGCAACTCGATGGTCCAGTCATTTTTATCCAATGCTGCGCGATAGGCCACGTCAAAGCCAAAAAAGAGGATCCCGGCGATGACGAGGACCACAATGACACCAACCGCACCCATCACCTGCTCCCTCTCTCTCCCGTTACGCCGTTCCCATCTGGATTTCGTTCCGATTGAGCCTCTTTAGCTTATACAGTAGTCCCCGCCGACTGATCCCCAACAGGGCGGCCGCCGCCGTTTTGTTCCCCCGCGTCTGCCGTAAGGCATCGAGGATCAGCGCCTTCTCCATCTCCCGCAGGGTAGCCCCCGCCCCCTTCTGTGGATCGTTCGTCAGGCCTGCGTGGACGACCTGACGGAGATGTACAATATCGATGAAGGGCCCGTCAGCCATCACCGCAGCGTGTTCAATGCAGTTCTGCAGTTCCCGCACGTTGCCCGGCCAGTCGTATTGGAGCAACAGCCGGAGCGTCCGCCCCGTCACCCCTCGAATCTTTTTGTCGCTCTGCTGATTGAAGTGGTGCACGAAGTGATCTACCAGGAG
>VRUN01000061.1 GCA_019456075.1 Candidatus Methylomirabilota bacterium | reverse complement strand
GGCGGGATCGATTCAGCACCCGGCGGAGGAAGTGGGCCGTAAAGGAGTGCTCGCCTCCGGCCACCTCTTCGGGGGTCCCGGAGGCCACGACGGACCCCCCCTGATCCCCCCCTTCGGGTCCCAGGTCGATGATCCAATCGGCGGTCTTGATCACCTCGAGGTTATGTTCGATCACCAGCACAGTGTTGCCGGCATCCGCCAGGCGATGGAGGACCAAGAGGAGCTGGCGGATGTCGTGGAAGTGGAGCCCCGTGGTCGGCTCGTCGAGCATATACAGGGTCCGGCCGGTCCCGCGCCGTGAAAGCTCTTTGGAAAGCTTGACCCGCTGCGCCTCGCCACCGGAGAGGGTGGTGGCGGCCTGGCCCAGTTTGATATAGCCCAATCCCACGTCATAGAGGGTCTGGAGCTTGTCCTTGATCCGGGGGACATTTCCGAAAAAGTGCAGAGCCTCTTCCACCGTCATATCCAGCACGTGGGCGATGCTCTTGCCCTTGAACTGGATCTCCAGGGTCTCCCGGTTATACCGCCCCCCCCGGCAGACGTCGCAGGTGACATAGATGTCGGGAAGAAAGTGCATCTCGATCCGAATGATGCCACCCCCTTCGCAGGCTTCGCACCGCCCCCCTTTCACGTTGAAGCTGAACCGCCCCGGCCGGTAGCCTCGCACCCTTGCCTCGGGTGTCAGCGCGTACAGATCTCGAATGAGGCTGAAGACCCCGGTATAGGTCGCGGGGTTGGACCGAGGGGTCCGCCCGATCGGAGACTGATCGACGTCGATCACCTTGTCGATGTGTTCGATCCCCAAGATCTTGTCGTGCGCCCCCGGCTGCTCCCGCGAGCCGTAGAGATACCTGGAGAGGGCCCGCTTGAGGATATCCGTGACCAGCGTACTCTTGCCGGAGCCCGAGACGCCCGTGACGCAGGTGAAGAGGCCCAGGGGGATCTCGACTTCGATCCCCTTCAGGTTGTGTTCCCGAGCCCCGGTGACAGTCAGATAGAGCCCGCTGGGCGGGCGGCGCACGCGCGGTACGGGGATCTCAAGCTCCCGCGCGAGATAGCGCCCAGTCAGCGAGGCTTTGCAGGCGATGATCTCGCGGGGCGTGCCACACATGACGACCCGGCCGCCCGACACCCCGGCCCCCGGACCGAGGTCGACGACGAAATCCGCGTTGCGGATCGTCTCTTCATCATGCTCGACCACGATCACCGTATTCCCGAGGTCCCGAAGCCGCTTGAGGGTGTTGAGGAGGCGGATGTGATCGCGCTGGTGGAGGCCAATGCTGGGCTCGTCCAGAATGTAGAGGACCCCGACCAGGCTCGAGCCGATCTGGGTGGCCAGACGGATCCGCTGCCCTTCCCCCCCCGCCAGCGTGGCGGCGGTGCGATCCAGCGTCAAGTAGTCCAGGCCGACGTTGACCAGAAACCCCAGCCGCTCTCGGATCTCCTTGAGAATCCTGTGGGCAATCTCGTGATCCTTCTCACTCAACCGGAGCTCGCTAAAGAATCGCAAGGCCTCTTTCACCGAGAACCGGGTGACCTCGGCGATGTCCAGGCCGGTCACTTTGATCGCCAGCGACTCCGGCCGCAGTCGACTGCCCTGACAGGCCGGGCACGGACGCAGCGTCGAGAGACGATCCACGTAGGTTTCGATCTGCTCGCGAACCCGGGAGGATTCGGTGGCCTTGTAGCGGCGGTCCAGGGAGTGCAAGCTGGCGCCCGGGAAATCCTCATCCCGCCCCCGGCCAAAGCGGGTATCCAGCGCCGTCCCGAGCCCCCCACACGAGGGACAGGCCCCGTGCGGGTTATTAAAGGAGAAGATCCGTGGACTCACCTCGGGGTAGCTCACGCCGCAATCAATGCAGGCCAGCCGCTCGGAAAAGGTATGATCCTTTTCCTTGTCCCCCAGGACATTCACTGTGACGATCCCTTCACCCAAACGCAGGGTGGTTTCGAGGGAGTCGGTCAGCCGCCGGCGGATATCCGGCCGGATGACAAGTCGATCGACCACCACCTCAATGGTGTGCTTTTTATTCTTATCGAGCGTGATCTCCTCTTCCAGTTCCCGCAGCCTGCCATCCACGCGGACCCGGGCGAATCCCTCGCGGCGCATTTGGCCAAAGACATGCCGATACTCCCCTTTCCGCCCTCGAATCAGGGGGCCCAGGATCTGAATCCGGGTCTCGTCGGGAAAGGTGAGGATCTGGTCGACGATCTGTTGGACCGTCTGGGAGGCGATCGGCTTGCCGCATTTGTAGCAGGTGGGCTTTCCCACCCTGGCGAAGAGGAGCCGGAGATAGTCGTATATCTCGGTCACGGTCGCCACGGTGGAGCGGGGATTCTTGCTGGTGGTCTTCTGTTCGATGGAGATCGCGGGCGAGAGCCCCTCGATCAGGTCGACATCCGGCTTGTCCATCTGCTCGAGGAACTGCCGGGCGTAGGTCGAAAGGGATTCGACATACCGGCGCTGGCCCTCGGCATAGATGGTATCAAAGGCCAGGGAGGACTTTCCGGATCCGGAAACCCCCGTGATGACCACGAGCTTGCCCCGGGGGATCTCGAGATTGATGGACTTCAGGTTGTGCTCTCTGGCGCCCCGGATGATGATGGCATCGGTTGTCATTCACACCCCTTGACAAGTGACGTCAACCTTTAATTATACCCTACCCTTTTCCAGATACAAGGGTGTTACGGGAGGTGGGGTTGACCGGGGAGATTTCGGATTGCGGATTGCGAATTTCGGATTTGATCGGCTTGGGTGTCCAGGGCCGAGAGTCGAGTGCTAAGAGCTAAGAGTTAAGAGCCAAGGGTCGAGGGCTGACCGATGAGAGCGGATAGTCGAGAGTTGAGAGTTTAGACCATTCAGAAGTTTGGGATCAAGAAAATTCGAAATCCGAAATCCCAAATTCGAAATTCCCCTGTCTGCCTACAGGTCTTCGAAGTGGGCCAAGGCTTTGAATTGGCGGTAGCGGGCCTCGATCTCGGGGTAGGTGAGATGCTCAAGCCGGCGGAGCGAAAAGGATTCAACCGCAAAGGAGGCCATCACCGAGCCCATGATGACGGCTCGGCGGAAATTCGCTTCCTCGAAATTCCGCGTACTGGCCAGAAACCCCAGGAAGCCTCCCGCAAACGCATCCCCCGCTCCGGTGGGATCATGGACGTTCTCCAGAGGGAGGGCGGGCGCGGCAAACCAGCCTCCGTCCGAGAAGCTGAGCGCCCCGTACTCTCCCCGTTTGATTACCAACGTGCGAGGGCCCCAGGTCAGAATCTTGCGTGCTGCCCGGACCAGGTTCGGTTCCTGGGCCAACATCCGGACCTCGGCATCGTTGATGAGGAGGACCTGGACGTGTTTGAGGGTCTCCCGGAGTGCCTCAGGCTTCCCCTGAATCCAGAAGTTCATGGTGTCGGCGGCGACCAGGCGGGGGGACAGCACCTGGGTCAGGACCTCGCGCTGGAGATCCGGATCGATGTTCGCGAGGAAGACCACCTCCCGCTCCCGGTAACTTTCAGGGAGCCGCGGATGAAACTCGGCAAAGACGTTGAGCTGGGTATCCAGGGTCTTCGCCTCGTTGAGGTCAAAGCCGTACTCCCCCTGCCACCGAAAGGTTCGACCGGGGCGCCGCTCTAACCCGGAGAGGTCGACCTCCCGCGCTTTGAGATACTCCAGGTCGTCCAATGGGAAATCTTCCCCCACCACCGCAACCACGCTCACGGGGGCGAAGAAGCTGGCACTCGACGCAAAGTAGGTCGCCGAGCCTCCTAAAGCCTCCTTGGCTTCGCCAAAGGGGGTCTTCACCGTGTCGAAGGCCACAGAGCCCACAACCAGGATCTGCATCTCCCGTCCTCGATCCGTTACGGGGACCGCTGCTCCAGATACTTTCCGACCAAGGGCCAGAGCTTCTTCTTGGCGGCCTCCGAGATAGCCTGGGGAGGGGTGATGATGGCATCTTTGAGGGCCTGGGAGCAGGCGCAGGACCGCTCTGGCTGGACCATCGGGATCACGCGTTTGATGATCGCCTTGGCCGTGGCTGCATTCTTGTGCAGGATGGCAATCACCTTTTCCACCGTGACGTCTCCTTCCGCCTCGTGCCAGACGTCGTAGTCGGTCACGAGGGCCATGGTGGCATAGCAGATCTCCGCCTCCCGGCTGAGCTTCGCCTCCTGCAGGTTGGTCATTCCGATCACGTCCACGCCCCAGCCTCGGTAGATGCGTGACTCCGCTCGCGTCGAGAACTGGGGACCCTCGATACATACATAGGTCCCCCCTTCGTGCATCCGTGCCCCCGCCTGTTGGCCCGCCTGGGTGAGCAGATGGCTGAGATGAGGGCACACGGGATCGGCAAAGCTCACGTGCACCACTAGGCCATCCCCAAAAAAGGTGCTCACCCGCCCTTTGGTCCGGTCAAAGAATTGATCGGGGATCACGATATCCAAAGGATGGATCTCTTCGCGCATGCTCCCCACCGCCGAAGCCGAGATAATCCATTGGGCCCCCAGGACCTTGAAGCCATAGATGTTCGCCCGAAAGTTAAGCTCGGAGGGAAGCAGGCGGTGCCCCCGACCGTGGCGAGCCAGAAAGGCCACCGGGTGCTCATCCAGGCGACCGAGGAGATACGCATCGGACGGATCACCGAAAGGCGTCGTGACCCGCTCCTCCCGGAGGTCGGTAATCCCCTCCATCTCGTAGATTCCGGTCCCCCCCATGATGCCGATCACGGCCTTCGCCATTTCACCCTCCGATGAGCAGCGGAAGCGTCCGTCCAGATGGATGGAGGGGGACGTGCGCAGCAGTCGGTAATCGACCGCGCAGCATGCCGCTCGGCTCCACGTCCTGGACCCGCACCTCCACGAGGTTTCCCATCAAGACATCTGGCCCTTCAAAGAGGATACTGAGGTAGTTGTCGCTCACCCCGTGTAAAAGACCACTGTCGCGGTCCCGATCGTCCAGGACCACCACCGGCAGCGTGTGTCCGACAAAACTGCGCTTGAAAGCCAGAAACTTCCGTGCGCCGAGTTGGCGCAGGATGTAATTACGGTGAGCCTTGGTCCGGGGCGATACCTGGCCGGGCATCCCGGCCGCCTTCGTGCCCGAGCGGCGGGAGTAGGTAAAGACGTGGAAGTAGATCACCGGGAGTTCCTCGAGGAGCCTTTGGGTCTGCCCGAAAGCGGCGTCGGTCTCGCCCGGAAAGCCCACGATAACATCGACCCCAATGGCGATCCCTGGTACCTCATCATGGAGGCGTGTCACGATTTCTCGGAAGTGACGGGCGCGGTAGCTGCGGCCCATCCGTCGAAGCGTATCGTCGTCTCCGCTTTGAAGGGCCAGGTGGATATGCCGACAGAAACGAGACGAGCTGCTCAACAGTTGGACCATCTCTGGTGTGACTTCGTGCGGATGGAGTGAACTTAACCGGATGCGCGGGACCGCCGTCTCTTGCACGAGGCGTCGCAGAAGCGCCGACAGAGAGGTTCGGGGCCTCAGATCCCAGCCATAGGTCCCCATGTTGATCCCGGTCAGGACAATCTCGGGGTGCCCCGCCGCCGCGAGGCGCTGAGCCTCTCTGATGACCTGATCGGGAGAGAGACTTCGGTTGGGACCCCGAACCTCCGGGATGATGCAGAACGTGCACGCAAAGTTGCAGCCGTCTTGGATTTTGAGGAAGGGACGAGTGCGATCCGGCCTCTCCGGCGCCGGGGAATCCTGAAAGGTGTGGAGCGCTCCGATGTCTCCGACCGAGATGTGGGGCCCTTTACCGGGAAGAACATCCCCGAAGCCGTTGCCGTACGGACTGTGGGCATCCGCCTTCAGGTCCTGTAACTCCCAGGCGACACCCCTCAGATGCCGCATCAGCTCCATCTTTTCGGCATTGCCCAGGATCAGATCAACGCCCTCGATGGCCGCGATCCGCTCAGGGGCGGCCTGGGCATAACAGCCGGCCACCACGACAAAGGCCAAAGGATTCCGCCGAATGGCCCGGCGGATGAGCTGACGAGAATCGGAATCGGCCCGCTCGGTCACCGTACAGGTATTGATCACGTACACCTCGGCGGGCTGGGTGAAGGGGACTAGGGTGAAGCCGGCCGTCCGAGCCTGGTCGGCCATGATGTCTGTCTCGAACTGGTTCTGCCGGCATCCCAAGGTGGTAAAGGCTATGCGCACGGGACCATCCCCTGCAGGATCCGATCAAGGGTTTCCAGATTCAGGACATCCTCACGATTGTAATCCAGCAGGGTCATCAATGCCCCGCGATCGTGTGCGGTCTCGTACCGATGCCAAAGCCGCATAGCCTCGACCCCATCGACCCCTTGAGTCTTCCGCGGGATGTTGAGCTGGTCCTCCACCCGCTTGAGGCCCCCATAGAGATTCCGTTGCCAGCAGTCATACATGAGATCATGACTGGCGAAGGAGGTGCGGAGATCGAGGTGCAGGTGGCGGCGAATCACCGGAAGGTCGAACCGACTTCCGTTGTAGGTACAGATCACCTGAATCCCTTCCAAGGCTTTCCATAAGGCCAGATCGGTGATGCCGCTTCCCACCAGTTGGACAAGCTCGCGATCCTCGGCAAAGAGACCGATGACGGTGATCTCTCCAAGGAACGAGGTCTCGATGTCCAAGTAGGCTTTCACCATCGGGCTCCCGCGAGGGAACACGTTACCACAATCCTAGTCGAGAGTGGAGAGTTAAGAAGAGTTAAGAGTTGAGAGTTGAGAGTTGAGAGTTGAGGGTTCAGGGCCCAAAGTCCAACGTCCACCTGCCAAGTGCAACGTGCTAATATAGGCATGGATTCGAATCCGTCGCCGGCCAGCGGTGAGCCTGCCGAACCGTCGTCGGCTTGCGGTGAGCCTGCCGAACCGTCGTCCGTCGGGCATAGCTGAGAGTGAAGAGCTAAGTGCGGAGCACGAAGACCCAACACCTAACACCGAACACCTAAGACCCATGAGAATTGGAATCGCCGGGCTGTCGCGGTCAGGAAAGACCACTGTTTTTCACCTGCTCATCGGGGAACACGCGTCTGTGACAAAGGCCCCGGGGCCAGCGATCGGAATAGCGAAGGTCACCGAGCCCCGCCTCGAGCGCCTTGCAGCGATCTTCCATCCCAAGAAGGTCACTCCCGTCACCGTTGAATGTCTCGACTTCCCCGCCCTCACCCGAGGCGGGAAGGGGACCGACGTCGAAGGGGCCCTCCTGGCGCAGCTCAGGCAGGTGGACCTGATCATGCACGTGATTCGTCACTTCGAGGATGAGCGGGTGCCCCATGAGGAGGGAACTGTGGACCCGTTACGGGATATGGCCCTCCTCGACACCCTCTTCCTCCTGGCCGATCTCGGAGTCGTGGAGAAGCGGATCGAGCGGATCACCGAGGACGTGCGCAAGGGTCGAAAGGATGACGGCCGGGAAGAACTTCCGCTCCTCGAGCGCTGCCTCGATTGGCTGACCAAGGAACAGAACCTGAGGGAGATGGGACTCACGACCGAGGAAGAGAAGAGCCTTCGAGGCTACGCCCCCCTCACTCTCAAACCGCTCCTTCTGCTCCTCAATATCGGCGAGGAACAGACCGGGAAAGCCGACCCGGTGTGGGAGCAACTCCAGCAAAGGGCGACGAAACCGCGGACCGGCTGCAGTCGCCTCCCGGCCAAGACCGAGTGGGAACTCAGCCAGCTCACAGCAGAAGAGGCCCAGGAGTTTTACGGTGCGTTGGGGCTCGAGAGCCTTGAATCCCCTTCGATTCTCGGCCAATGCCTCGACATTGGGGATTTGATCACCTTCTTCACCGCGGTCGGCGAGGAACTGCGGGCGTGGGCCATCCCCCAGGGTGCCACGGCGCTTGAGGCGGCGGGTACAGTTCACACCGACATGGCAAAAGGCTTTATCAAGGCCGAGGTCATCTCCACCCGGGAACTCGAGGCCTTGGGCTCCATGGCGGCAGCGCGAAAGCAGGGGCTGTTACGGCTTGAGGGAAAGGGGTACAGGGTTCAGGACGGCGATATTCTGACGGTCCGGTTTACCAGGTAACCTCTTCGCGGGACAGTTCCACCGGTGCGGGGGCAACGAAAAGTTGTCGGCCCTCCGGAGCGATGATCCCACCCGACATGATCATCTTCACGGCCTCATCGACCGAGATATCAAGCAGAACCACTTCTTTCTCTGGCACCAAGAGAAAGAATCCGGAGGTCGGGTTCGGAGAGGTGGGGAGGAAGACCGTGATGGCAGGATCGGACCGGCCGGGGATATCCCATCGGCGACGGCTGGTGACGAAGCAGAGGCTGTGGATCCCCTTGCGAGGGTATTCGATCATCGCCACCGTTTGGAAGGCGGCATCTTTCGCCATCACGAGATCGATGATCTGACGGATCGAGCCGTAAATCCCGCGGACCAGGGGGATGCGGCTGAAGACGGTTTCAGCCTTCTGGAAGATCCGCTGGCTGAAGTGGGTGGCGGTGATCCCCACAAGACAGATCAGGCCGGCAGTGACGAGTACACTCACCAGGGTCGCCAGAGGATCTACCATCTCCGTGCCGACGACTTTGCGAAGGATCACCCCCAGGAACGGGGAAAGGAACCCGCCAACGAGCCTAATGAGGATCCAAACGATATAGACGGTGAGGACCGACGGCAGGAGGATGATCAATCCGGCGACAAAGTAACGCCGGAGGGAACTTGCGGTCGCGTGCCGATCTCGGGGGGTCACAGTCTCCGCTTCCTCGAATTTCCGAAGGGACGGGTACTCAGGGGCGACGACGCACAGGAATAAAAAAGCCCCAAGTGACCGCCACGAACTCCCAGATCTTCCCGGTCTCCTCTCTCGTGCGGCCCCCAGGAGATCACCCCCGGTCCCCGCCCGGAGCGGTCCGACCCAACGAGAACGATCCTGCTCGCCCAGCGACCTCTTGGGGCTGTCCTTTTATAACAGAAGGGAAGGCCGATTGTCAAGGCTCGCGCGGATGTATGCCAGCCTTACGAGACATAAGGAGGGGTTCCATCCCTGCGTGGCCCGTGGAAATCACTGGCTCCCTACGCGAATTCCTTTGGCCCGTTTTTCCAATTTTTCGGCTTCGCCTTTCCTTCCCATCTTCTTGTAAAGCCCTGCCATCTTTTCCAACGCATTCGCCACGTTAGGATGGTTTGGCCCATGGTTTCTTTCCCATATGGCCAGGGCCCGCTGGTACAGCGGCTCGGCCTCGGCATACTTGCCCTGGGCTTGATACAGTCCCGCCAGATTGTACAAGGATACGGCCACATTGGGATGGTTTGGTCCCAGAGCTTCTTCCATTATGGTTAGCGACCGCTGGTACAAGGGTTCAGCCTCGGCATACTTGCCCTGGGCCTGATACAGTCCCCCCAGATTGTTCAGGGGGACCGCCACATCGGAATGGGCAGGCCCCAGCGACTTTTCCATTATTGTCAGGGCTCGCTGGTACAGGGGCTCGGCGGCGTCATACTTGCCCTGGTCTTTGTACAGTACCGCCAAGTCGTTCAGGGATGAGGCTAAATGGGGATGGTCGGGCCCGAGGTTCTTTTCCTCTACGACGATCGCCCGCTTGAATATGGATTCGACAGCAGCATAGCTG
>VRUN01000060.1 GCA_019456075.1 Candidatus Methylomirabilota bacterium | reverse complement strand
AGCGTCCGCCCCGTCACCCCTCGAATCTTTTTGTCGCTCTGCTGATTGAAGTGGTGCACGAAGTGATCTACCAGGAGCGGAATGTCCTCTTTCCGCTGCCGGAGCGGCGGCAGCGTGATGCTGATCACGTCCAGCCGATAGAAGAGATCCTCCCGGAACCGACCCGCCGCCACCAGCGCCTTCAGATCCTGGTTCGTCGCCGCAATGATCCGGACATCCACCCGGGTCGAGTGGCTGCTCCCCACCCGCCGAAACTCGCGATTCTGAATGACCCGTAAGAGCTTCGCCTGGAGGGGGATGGTGAGTTCCGCGACCTCGTCCAGGAAGAGGGTGCCCGTGTCCGCCAGTTGGAACACCCCCACCCGATCCCCGACCGCCGAGGTGAAGGCCCCCCGGACATGGCCGAACATCTCGCTCTCCATGAGCCCCTCGGGGATGGCGGCGCAATCGAGCACCACAAAGGGCCGGCCCCGCCGACGGCCACTGTCATGAATCGCCCGGGAGACCAGCTCTTTGCCCGTGCCACTTTCCCCATAGAGGCAGACGTTCGCCTCCGCCTGGGCCACCTTGCTGACCGAGTGGTAGACCGCCTGCATGCCCTCGGAATCGCCGGTGATCCCAGAAAGCGCCCCCCATTCTCCGCTTCTTTTTTTCCCGAGTGTCTGAAACGGTTCCATGGGATACCGCCGCTTTGGATTATGCGTCCAGGTGAGGGTCGATCCTACCGGAGTAATTTGGTCGGTTAAGGAGAAGAATGCCAAAACAAAAACGCCTCAGGGAGGGACCGTATATCCTCCTTGAGGCGTCGTGGCCTATATCGAGAGGAGCGTCCTTGGAGCCCCTCGATCTGTCGTGCAGTTCCTTGTTTACGTTGATACCTAACAATCCTACATCCTGTCAAGGGAAAATCCGACATCATCATGGGATAAAATGGGGCCCCAGGAGCCCAATCCTGTAGGGGGCTTACGCGTCTACCGGAAAAAACCCTGGTAACTCGATGATTTATGGGCGGCTTTTTATGGGGCGGGCTGTTGGGGGGGGTCAGTGGTCGGGGGCAGGTTCTAGGATGGTGGCCACCTTTAGTACAATCCGGCCGATGTCAAGAACATCATCACCTTCTCGTTGGTCGTTCGGAGACGACCCGAAATCTGCCTCAACACGTTCCAAAGCACGGTGTAAGCAAGATCACGATCTTTGTGAAGGAGTTGCCGGAACGGTTTTCTCTTGAGAACCAACAGAACGCTCTTTTCAGCGGCCCTGGCAGCCGCGCTACGGACCACGTCATCGCCAATCACGGCCATCTCACCAAAAGCCTGTCCATCCTCGAGGATTGCCAGCGTCTCATCCCCTCCCAAGGCGTACTCGCGTGTAATGCGAACCTTACCGTTCACGATCACGTAGAGTTCCTCGCCCGGATCACCTTCCTTAAAGATCACGGCGTCCTGTTCGAGCTGTTCCGTGTCCGAGATTCGCAAGATGGACTGCAGCTGGCCCGGGTCTAGCCCCTGAAACATATCGACCTTTGCCAGTTGCGTGGTCAGGTCCGTCATCGTACCTCCTGAGGCCTCTTACCCGCATACCCCACGGCATGCGGGGTCCTGAAGAAGAGCCGTCCTAAGACCTTGCAATTCCTGAGCCTAAAGGGGGGTTGACTCCCGAAAGATAAAGGTGCAAAATCGCTCCGGTGACCCGTTAGCTCAGCCTGGTAGAGCATCTGCCTTTTAAGCAGGGGGCCGCTGGTTCGAATCCAGCACGGGTCACCAGCCCTTTTAGGGTCTCGGAGGGGTGGGATCGAGGGGTGGATGAGAACGATTCTACTTGAGCATCAGCCAGGGCCTTCCGTTCAGGCTCAACGTTCCATCAACCTCCAGCGGAAGGCTCCTCTCCAAGAGGTATTCCTCACGGGGCAGGGACCCGGCGTGTGGTACTTCATTCATCCCCGGGTTCCACAACCGGGCAAAACTACATCCGACCATACAGGCTAGGATCAGGAGTGCCCCAGCCTCGATCTCCAGCTCATCCAACATTCCCGCAAGTGCCGGTTCCCCGAACTCCTGTGATTCTCTCCCGCCCTCAACTACTATCGTCGGTGTGTCGATCAAGGAAGAGATCATTGTCGTACCCTCCCCGGTCTCCATACCCAGAGAATGGCCGTGGTCCACGCTCCTGTGATTTGGCCCGAAACGAGCGCTAAAAGGCAAATCATCTGGAACACCGTTCCTGGCATGTAGGACATTTGTATCTCCTCTAATTTGGTGTTTGTGCAAAAACCGGGCCATACCTCTTAGTGCCGGACGGGCCCCGGCAGGGGCGGGGGTGAAAACTCACGGTGGTGGTGGACGACGGAGGGCGAACTGCAAAGGCCTATTCCCAGATTAAAACGGAGGGAGCGATGAATCAGCCAACATTGACAGACTTGACGCAACGACTACAACGGGTGGAGCAGGAGCATCGGCGGTTAAAACGTGTGGGGGCTGTGATCATGGGGATGATCGCCGCTGTGGTTCTCATGGGACAGACCATGCCCAGCAAGGTGGCCACGGTGGTGGAGGCTGAGCAGTTTGTGCTTCGAGATAGAAACGGAAAGGCCCGCGCGTGGCTGAACGTGTCCGACGGCTCGGTGAATTTCGCCCTCGCCGACAAAAACGAGACGACTCGAAACTTGATGTACGTCCGGGATGATGGCACGCACGGTCTCATCCTCGCCACCCGGGACGGAAAAACCCGCGTCGAGTTGAAAGTAGGGACAAACGGTGTGCCGACGCTGAGCCTCATCGACAACGACGGGAGACGCATCGGGATGTTCGTACTGTCTGACGGCATACCCGCCCTCGGTCTCGTTGACCGGTCGCGGAGGCTTCGCGCGGCGCTGCGGCTGGAGACCGACGGCTCGGTGCGCCTGACGCTTTCTGACAAGGATGCGACAGAGCGGGCCGAGCTCACTGTGTTGCCCGACGGTACGCCGCGCCTGAGCCTCATTGGCCATACGGGAAGGCTCACCTGGCACGGGCCGTAGGAAGCCATGAACAGCCATAAAATCAAAGAGGTGTGACCTTCAGAGGGGACGGAGGGAGTGGGCTTCAGATGGTCTCTCATGGTCCGTATCTTGCACGTAAACAAGCTCACCTGGACGCTTTTCGGCCAGGGTTTTGCGTTCCACATTCATAGGCCGGGGCACAGACGGGCCCCGCGTAGGGGGGTAACGGAATGACGCCGAAAGAGTGGTCCATAGAGGCTTTCGAAACGTGCGACCATGGTGGAATGATTTGTATGAGCTGTGCCGAAAAAGCGGTCCGTGGTGCGATTGAGGAGGACCGAGCGCTGCTGCTTTGCGAGGCGCAAAAGCAAAACGGCGCCGACGAGCTCCTGCGGGAGGCGACACCCAGCTTTCTCAAATCTCGCGCATAGGCCTGAATGCAATTTCCCCTCTGGAAAAGTGACTGGTGACTAGTGGCTGGTGGGTTTTCTTCAATCACTAATCACTAACCACTGATCACCTAATCACCCCCCACCATATGATCTGTGAACCGTGAACGAGTGCCCCTCAATCAGGGCACTCTTGCTGCTATCTACCGAATTCGATACAATCCCGGGCACTATCCCAGACGAGGTATACGGGAAAAAGGGGGGAACAATCCCGATGATCCATCATCAGCGCGAAGGGAGGTGCCTATCATGCCAGAAGGTCAGGATCCCCTCCATGCAACCCTCCTCGCCGCCACGCTGAGTCAACTGATGCTCGGCGTTTCCAAGGAAATCTTTCCTCGGCGAGCATACTTTGACCTCACCTCCGTAGAAAAACAGGCCGTGGCCGATCACGTTCGAAATCTCCTCCACGAGGCCCAAGCTACCTTCGCGGTTCCGGGACTTCTCTACCCCCGAAGTGAAACGGCCTTCCCTCCGCAACGGGAGGAGGAATATCTCTAGGCCTCCGGCGACGGCAGGTGCTGCCACGGGAAAGACGTTGACCGTCTCGGCGGAAACCTCTCCCTCCTGAGCTACGGTAATGCTCGCGCGAGATCCCATCCAAGAGCGGGCCTTCCTCTGAGATCTCAAGCCGGAGGAAATTTCGCTGGAATCTGGCTCCTCCTCAGGGTAAGTTACTGGGGCCGCAGAGCCTCGTCCGAGGCGTGAAGCCTTAGCATTCGAGAGAGCAAAGATGGACCCTGACATCCAGGGGCTGGACGACCTCAAAACGGTCCAGGCCTTCAAAGACGAGACCGAAGAGGTAGAGTTTTACCAAGAGCATCGGGACTGGCTCCTGGAATTGATGGAGCGGGAGATCCCTCACGTCAAAAGAATCCAGCAGTTCCAGGGGATGATCCTGCTTTGGCGCCGCTTCAAAGAGGGGCAGCTTGTACGCAGCTGGGACCCTGAGAAGCGGCGATGGCTGTACCATCCGGAGCAGCGATGACCTCAATCGAGTCTGGCCTCCCAACACACCCAGACAAAAGAAGGGACTGAAATGGAAAGGCCGAAACAGCCATGCCCCAAATGTGGAGGGTCTTCCTGGATCGAATACGGGACGGAAGAGGGCGAGGTCTTCATCTTCGCCCTGGTTGCAGGGAAGCGCCTCTCAGATGGGACCTTCGAAACAGATTTGAGCAGGGTCTTGACGGCTAATCCTTTTAGCTACCCACAGTGCGGCTATCTCGAACTGTACAAAGGATGAAAAGAGGGGGCGGCCTCGTCAGGTGATCGTCGGATGCCTTACCGGATCACCACAACCCGAAGGGCAACAGGTGGGCCGAGATCGGAACTCTCCCTGCGATACACCACGGTTACCCACTGGCCACGCTCGAGGGGGGGCGATACACGAGATTTGGAGGTGATTTCGGTCTCGAGGGTAATCAGGAAAACATAATCGAGCAATCGCTCTGAGGAACGCACGACCATGTATCCCTGATCCCGATCAAGCTGAACGATCTGGCCTTGCCACTCCTGGGCCCCGGGGGTGCCTTCTCCGGCGGGGCTGACCCAAGGCACAGAGCACCCCGCGGTCCCCATCACGAGACTTACCAGGAGCGTTGTCGAAACCAGCCTCATCGGTGGATCATAGCAGAGACCGAAGGTCGAGCCAAGCCCTCCTTCTCTGGCCCCGAGAGCAGCCCCGACGCGACCCGAAAGAAGCCAGACGACAGAGAGCACATCTATTGAAGGCCTTGACACAGAAGGGAATCCGAGTACACTAGAAACCAGCAAGGTCTCCAGGCCTCAGGAGGCGTAGGATGCAGCTGGTTCTATTCGAAGTCATTTGGTTTGGAGTAATTGTGTTTGTCTTCTGGGCAGCCAGCCGGAAGGCCCGTCGGCGGGTTGAGGAGTAGCTAACCGAGACCTCCTGGCGCGATGCAGGGTCCACGGGGGGGCACGGTCTGAGGAGGTACGATGATTACCGAATATCTCTTTCTGGGCCCAGGCGGCGAGGTTATCACCAATCTCAACGAGATCCGCCAGTACGTTGAAGAGCATCACGCGGACCGCCGTGTCTGTCCGCACTGCGGCTGTTACCAGATCCCCACGGGGCGGACCCACCGATTCGTCTTCCGCGTATACGACTGCGTCAACAGCATTTGCTCCGCGTCCTTCAGGACCTTTAGGCTCCGGCCGTTCTGGCAGCGGCGGGTTGCGTAGCCCTTACTCATTCCCGTCCGCCCACCCCGTCGAATCCCTTTCTTCCCAAGAGGTCACGCCGCGCTTCTTGTTTCCTAGTCATCTTCGGGAAAGAGTGAGCCGTCACAGGCCGGACAAAGGGCAACCGATGGGCCCAGCTTCGCCTCATCGATCTGCCCGGTCCATCCGCAGGAAGGACACCTCACGGGGAAATCCATACGTTCGTCGCGGGGAAGGAGTTCAGCCCCCCTTCAAATCTTCAGGTGTGGTGGTGTAGGGGCCGCCGCAGACTCGCCCGATGGCCTCACCAGGGCCGTCACGGGCCCCGCGGTCAAATGCAGTGAGCAGATAGGCCAATCCTGCCACGACGGCAGTCGCCCCGCAGGTCAAGGCGCGCAGCGGAATTTGCCCAGCACTCACGAGCACGCTTGTGACCCCCAGGGCTGAATCCTCGACCGCGGATCTCTCAGCTCCTTCAGCTTTTTCTTGCTTCTGCTGCGCCGACTCCTGGGACTCGCCTTGGGGGCCCTCTTGTGGGTACGCGAGTGCCGGCATCCCCACAACGAGCCCACCAATCACAACAATACTTACTAGCTGCCTTCTCAAAGCGCTCGCCACAACGCGGTCCCAATTATCGGCCACGGGCCGCGCAAATCAACTCGCTCCATCCGACAATCCGTAGGAAAGGGGTCCGGTCATCTTCCCTCGAACCGTTCCGCCTTGTCAACGCCCTTCTTTCACACCCCTTCTCGCTTGCGATTTCAAATAGCGTGTGCTATTTGTCGAACCGTATCGCATCCGACGTGGACCCCATCGTCTAGCCCGGCCTAGGACACCGCCCTTTCAAGGCGGCAGCGCGGGTTCGAATCCCGCTGGGGTCACCAGCAAACTAAAAAGGCCTGGGTTCCCCGGGCTTTTTTTGTTTGCAGAGCATTGGGGCATTAGACCATTTGACCAATGATCCAATGCGGTCCACTGTCTCATTGTCCGCTTGCCCCCCTCTATCCTCCGTTGCCTAAGGCAGCAATGTGTGCCTTGGCTTGCTGGATTGCCTCGTCGCATGCGGCCAGCAGGCGGTCATAAATCTGCTTCCGAACCACCTGCTTCTGATCCTTCCTGAGCGGCCGCGGAGAGAACTCGGTGCTGACGGCGACGAGCAGATACGACGACAGGCTGCGCGCTATCCCAGTGACGGCGCTGTTCATGAAGGTTGCATCATCAACGTCGCCCACCTCGCCACGCAGACGCCTCACCGTATCAAACACAGCCGAATAAATCTGGTCCGCAACCTCGCTGATCCTGTCTCCACTAGCCATTCCACCTCCGCCCTCATATCAGCATTCGATACACGTTTTTTCACCTTGTGCTTCCTCTCCGATCTCTTCTCGTCACGGCCTCCTACGGTGCGCTCCAGATGACCTTGCCGTCCTTGTCGGCCATGCGCAGAGCCGGGCCAAGGTCGGTCAGAACCAGCCCGATTCGTACGTTGAGGTCCTTGTCGACAAAGCGCAAGCCAGGCAGGCCACCCTGTTGGACAATAAGTTCAGCGTGGCCCTTTTTCGTGTCAGCGAGGAGCAGGTTCACCGAGCCGTCCCCGTCCACACCCAACCCGGCGCGGAGCTTTCGGCCCTTATCATAAAGACGCAGGATCGGAGTACCATCGGACCTTAAACCTATCTCGGTCCGCGTGTTGCCATCCTTATCGTCGATCAACAGTTTCGCCGTATCGCCAGCCACCGTCAGTATGACACCGGATTTCTCGCCTTTTCCGTTGAGGACCAGGCTAACTTTATCCGCCGCCGCGCGTATACCGAACCGAAGCTTTTTGTCCTTATCGTAGAGGACCAGGTGAGGTTCATCCCCGACCACTGATAGGACTCCGCGAATCCTCCCACTCGCATCCCGAAGAACGAACTCCTCAGCCACGAATGCGGTGAACCCTTTGCTAGCCAGGGATTGGCCCATCAGCACCACGCCCGCAATCACAGCCAGGGCTGCCACCCCCACCCTCTTCAACCACCGGTTCTCCCGTTCCACCTTGTCCAGCCGTCGTGCCAGGGTGTCCATCGTTGGCTCGTTCATTGCTTCCTCCTTACCGCTCCCGTTTTCCTTCCAACTCCCTCCCCACCGCCTTGACCTCCTCCAGCACCGCCTCGCTAGTCAGCACGCCCTCTGGAGGGGAAGTTAGTGGGAGGAGTCTTCGGCCTCGAGATACCTCACATAGGCCCGCACGCCTTCCTCAAGCGACCGGAAAGCCCGTGTAAACCCGCTGCGGCGCAGTTTCTCGACCTTGGCCTGGGTGAAGTACTGATAGCGTTCCCGCAGGTCTTCCGGCATGGGGAAGTATTCAATATTCGGCTCTCTGCCGAGCGCCGCGAAGACCGCCTGCCCCAGGGCGGCGAACGTCCGAGCCTGACCCGTCCCCACGTTATACAAGCCGTTGGGCGCCCCCTCTGAGACGGGGGTCTCCAGTAGATGCAGCGTCGCCTCGACGGCGTCGTCCACATAGACGAAATCGCGCTGCTGGCCACCGTCGGCGTACCCTTCCTTGTGAGACGTAAAGAGCCTGACCTTGCCAGTGTCCCGGATTTGGTGGTAGGCGTGGTACACCACGGAGGCCATGCGACCCTTGTGGTCCTCGTGCGGCCCGTACACGTTGAAGTATTTTATGCCGGCCCACCGCGGCGGCGTGCGGCTTTGTTTCAGCGCCCAGCAATCGAAAAGCTGCTTCGACTCGCCGTACAGGTTGAGGGGTTCGAGGGCGCGCGGATCGGCCTCGTCGTCGTACCCGTGTGCCCCGTTGCCGTAGGTCGCGGCACTGGAAGCATACACAAGGGGCGTGCCCGCGCGGAGACACCATTCCCACAACATGCGTGTATATTCGGTATTCATGGCCATCACCGTGGCACGGTCGGTCACGGTTGTATCGGTACAGGCGCCTTCGTGGATGATGGCCTCAACGTCCCCGCCCTCTTCGCCGAGCCACCGACTGAGATCATCCTTATCCACGCGCGCCTGGATCTGAAGTCCGTCGAGGTACGGGCGGGCTTTGGACACATCACGGAACCGATCAACCGCGACGATATCCGCGCGGCGACGTGCATTTAAGGCAGCGACCACGTTGGACCCGATGAACCCAGCAGCACCCGTCACGACAATCATCTCTAGGCACGCTCCCTCAGCACAGGAATGTGGTGAACGTACCAAAAAGACTCAATTGCGGTCAAGACAAGGTAGAGCTTGCCGCCGCGGTCTCCGGATCGCGGCGCACTGCACGTGGGTGCCACGGGCCCGAGCCCTTGCAATCCGCCACACCGTATGGTAGCCTTGGACCCCCTCGCCCCTCGGGGTTGAAATTCCATCCTGCCGTCTTCCGTATGTCCGATCAAGAGGAGTCATACACCGTCGTTGAGGAGGCCATGCCATGGGTGAGAAAGAGTTATATGCAATCGGAGAAATCCCCCCCCTGGGATATGTCCCCAAAAAGATGCACGCCTATGTGATCCATCCAGAGCATCATGGCCCACCGTTACAATCCATGAAGCCCGAAGTCGTCGACGTCCCTGACATCGGTCCCGACGAAGTGTTGGTTCAGGTGGTGACGGCGGGGGTCAATTTTAACGGTGTCTGGGCGTCACTGGGACAACCGGCTTCACCGACCCGGTTTCACAAGCATCCATTCCACATCGCGGGAAGCGATGCCGCGGGCGTGATCTGGAAGCTGGGGAGCGCTGCAAAGAGTGCCACGTACCCCTGGAAAGTCGGGGATGAGGTCCTCATCCACTGCGGGATGACCTGTGGCCAATGCCCCTACTGTAACGGCGGTGACCCTATGCTCTGCCGCGAACAAAAGATCTGGGGGTATGAATCGCCCTACGGCAGCTTTGCCCAATTTACCAAGGTCCAGGTGCAACAGTTACTGCCCAAACCGGCTAACCTCACATGGGAGGAGTCCGGCTGCTACATGCTGGTCCATGCCAC
>VRUN01000059.1 GCA_019456075.1 Candidatus Methylomirabilota bacterium | reverse complement strand
TAAACCGATTTGGGTCCCCAGATGGATTGGATCCAGCCAGAACACCGCCCAGGACATGAATATAAACAACATCAGAGGAACGATGACCTTCCACACGTAGAAGCCTGAGCGACGCGTTGCTTCAAATTCATAGTCAAAACGGGAAAAGTTCCGGTCCTGGGGCGCGAAATACAACGTGCCCACCCGAGTCGCCCCGGGACCAATGGACCATTCGGCGATGGAAAACGTATCGCCCCGACCTGCCATCCTCTCGTTGACGACGAGCGATACCTCCTCGGGCCCATACTCGACTGTCACGAGCGTGAACGGCAATACATGACGATCAAAAGGAAACTCCCTGAGGTCAAGGGGAGACGCGAGGGTGCCTTTAAACGATTGCGAGTACGTCACGGCTCCTTGTAAGTCGATAGCGACTATGTCCGCGCGGGACCTTGAAAGATCCCCTCGATTGATGATCCGCACCCGGGGGTTCCACACCTCGTCGAGTCCGAATTTACAATGCGCAAGCGCGGCCAACCGAGGATCCTTCCATTGGGCCCTCAGAGCAAATGTTGTGGTAAAGGACTGCTCGATATCGTTGATCCTCGCGATATCGAGAACATAGATGCCGACCGACACACGCGTCGGGACCCCCTCTGGGTCGGGGCGGGTGTCAGCAATGCCGGGAGGAACAGTACACGGCGCTCTTTCCGTCCCGTACGGCGGAGACTCCCCGGCCGCCGGGACGACCAGCGTCAATGCCACCATCATCCCTATCAGCCAACGCACAGCAATCGACGCAATCATCAGGAGTCCTTACTTATAGACTGCGCAATATGTACACCCACGAGTCGCGCAATTAATACGGCTATATAGATTTGGCCTGTAACCGCCTCCATATAGGAAAGGGTTTTCGCAAGGGGGGTGAGGGGAGTAATGTCACCGTACCCCAAAGTGGTTAACGTGACGAAACTGTAGTACAGGAAATGTGGAATGTAGTCTGTGAGAGGAATAACCTCGACTTGCTCAATCAGAAACGACTCAGGGCGAATGCCCTCCATGACAGAATATAGCAAAGCCCAGGTGACTCCAATCAGCAAGTAGACACAGATCGAAGCATGGATTGTGTCCGTCGTGACTTTCTCGGATTTCAATACATCCGATAGTACGATACTCCCTATCAGGGCAAGAAACACAATGGCAAAACTCCATGTCACCAGAGTCAGGTAAACATTTTCAAGAAAATAAGCCAACCATGTTCCAGCAAATACGGGAAGACTGAGGAGCACGGCAATGGCGAATACCTGTTTCTTCCGACTGACCGAGTAGACCGCAGAGAGAAGAACAACGGAAAGAGCGATGTTCTGAATGACTCGCCCAATGAACACATCGGCGAAAATTGGATGGAGCAGTAATAACAGTACCAACGAAATCAGGAGGTAAGAGAACCTGCCGTAAGTGAATTTTACGAATCGTTTCTCATCCATACGGCTATCCAATTAGCCCCAACGCGCCTTTGAACCAACATTAATTGCGATCCGAACCCTCCAGTCGCTCGGCAACGTGTCCGGCGAATCCGGCGCCCGCCTCGGTGTAAAAGATGAATGCCGCGTGGACGCCTGCCTTCTCGAGGGCCTCAAAAAAGTAGCCTGTTCCCTTTTCCGATTACCAGTCGGGCCAGCCCGGAATAATGCTGACTGGTTTGGGCTCCTGGGCCGCGGCCTCCAGCAAGTCGCCCCAGCTGGTCCGCTCCTGCATTTCTTCGCGAATCTCCATGGGCACGAACTCTTTCCCGGCACGAATTTCCCAGCCCCCTCCGATCGCTTTATACACAGCAATCAAGTTGCGCGCGATGGCTCCGGTCGTTTCGGCCAAGCGGTCCTCCTGTTGCGTGAGGAAGTCTTGCGCCAACAAAACTGGCGTAAAGTCGATGACACCCTCACGGTACTGGATGAGGGAAAGATTAACCCACCGCCTGCTCGCTTCGGCACTGTCCGCGAGGAACTTCACCTGCTCTTGCGCTCGCAAGAAGGCCACAAGGGCATCCTCCACCTCTTGCGCCGCTTTGAGGACCGCATTTTGGTACTGGACCGCCAGTTGCTGGAAGCGGGCATCCTGAACGCGCACATTGTTCGTGATCCGTCCGTAATCGAACAGGGGCCACACGAACGCGGGACCGCCGAATCCCGAAAAGCTGTCCCCCATGAACACACCGGCAGCGTCGTCCGCTGTTAAATTGAAGGAACCGGCCAGCGTGATTCGAGGATACAGATCCGATTTGACCATCCCAATGCGCGCACTCTGCGCTGCCACTTCCCGCTCGGCCCGTCGGATATCGGGCCGCCGGCGCAGCAATTCCGTCGGCATGCCAACCGCGACGTCAGGGGGGGCCGTCGGGATCGTTCGTGGACCTCCGATGACATCTTGGAGATCGCGGGGTGGCATCCCCAGCAAGACACCAAGCGCGTTTTGCGATTGACGAAGACCCGTCTGAAGCTGGGGGATCAATGCCTGTGTGTTCCGCAGGGTGGCCTTGGCTTGTTGGACGTCGAGCTCGGTCACGGCTCCATTGCGGAAGCGGACACCGGTGATTTGGAAGCTCCGCTCTTGAATCTTGACGTTGTCGCGCGCGACGTTCAGGCGTTCCTCAAATGTCCGGATGAGGACATACGTCGCAGCGACCTCGGCCACGAGCGAGACCAGGATGTCGTCGTAGTTGGCGATTGCGGCGCCCAGATCCGCATTCGCGGACTCGACGCCGCGGCGAAATTTTCCCCAGAAGTCGAGTTCCCATCCGACGTCGAATCCAAGCCGCCACACATCAAAATTGGTTGTCGTGGGTGTCACACCGGCTGGATTGACGTTCTCACTCAACCAGATTTGGCTAATCTCGCCCGTGCCTTCTTGCACTTGCGGATATTGCGTACCGACAGAGATCCCTAAGGCCGCACGCGCCTCCATGATGCGAATCCCTGCAGAGCGCAGCGTCAGATTCTCCTTGTACGCGATCTCAACGAGGGCGTTAAGCACAGGGTCATCGAAGACTGTCCACCACTCGCGGTACTCGGCAGGCTCGGGCTTGACTCTCGCATCGGCGACCTCCATCCATTGCCCTGACACGTCTGCCGACGGCCGTACATAATCTGGTCCCACCGTGGTGCACCCGATGGCCAGCAGCGTTATAGAGATCAGCCCAGCAACCGCCCAGCATCGACTGGAGCTAATGCTCCACACGAGGGGAATGCTGGGAGCGGCTCTCGCTACCCCAACAAACATTTTCGTCCTCCTTTCTTCTGCTGACGAGGACCCCCTGGTCACCACCGCGCTGGCGCCATTCAGGAGTATCTGCAAGACGTGGACGAGTCGTATCCCTAATTCGTCTGCACTGCCGTGGGTGTCGTATTCGGGTACGGCACTCGGAAAAGCACGGAGTAGAGCACCGGGACCACCCCGAGCGTTAGCACAGTGCCGAATGCGAGGCCGGCGGCGATGATGATTGCAAGCGAATAAAAAACGGGATCATGGCTGATGATGAGCGGCATCACGCCGAGGATAGTCGTTATGGTCGTCATGCAGATGGGACGGAACCGTGACACCGTTGCCTCCACCACGGCGTCATAAGGGTCGCGACCTGCATTTTGCTCGATGTCTATGCGGTCGATCAGCACGATGCCGTTATTAATGATGATCCCAGCGAGGCTAAGGAGGCCCAGAATTCCGAAGAAATCAAATGGCGCCCCAAAACCAACTAGTCCAACAAAGGCACCCGTAAAAGCGAGTGGCAATGTAAAGAGAATAATAAATGTCCGACGGAAGGAATTGAACTGCCAGATCAGTAATACGACGATCAAGAAGCCGCAAAGCGGCAGCCACTTAAAGAGCTTGGGCATGGTCTCTGCCTGGCTCTCGATCTCGCCGCCGACTTCCCACCAGTAGTCTTTGTCAAGCTGTAGCGCCTCTACCTCGGGTCGTGCTGCCTCGAGTAATTCGGGCGCCTTTAAGACTTCGTGCTTGAACTCCACCGTAAGTACGCGCTCCTGATTACGACGTGACACGCGGTTTAACTCCCAATCGCCGCGAATGTTTGCAATCTGAGTAAGAGACACGCTCTTCCCTGGGGAATAGACGCGGATGTTGTAAATATCGCTGCCCTCAGCACGCTCTTCCTCGACCGATCGTAAGATCACGGGAATCGCCTGATCGCCTTCCCGGTAATCGGTCACCTTGATGCCGTCGATGTTGGCTTCGAGCGATTGCGCGATATCTTGGGATGAGACGCCCGCCCGGCGCGCCCGGGCCTGGTCTACAAGGACCGGCACTTTCAATACCTTGTTCTCCCCGTTATTACGCACATCGATGGTCCCGGGTATCGCTCGCAGACGGTCGTTCAACTCTCGGCCTTTCTGATAGAGATACTCCGCATCAGGACCATACAAGCGAATCTCCAGCCACCCGGGCTCTTTCCCGGTGGTCCACATTCGCTTGACCCTGCCCTCCGCTTCGGGGAAGGCGTCGCCGATGTGCCGTCGAACGCGCTCGGCAATCTCGGGCACCTGCTTGCTGGATAGCGTATTGACGATGATGAACGCGCGATGGGGGTCGGGATCAAAGGGGGCCAGCACGAGCACGAAACGAGGTCCCCCTGTGCCGACATAGGCGATGGTCCCCGAGATATCGGGGTTCGCTTGCTTATCAGCGAGCCAGGCGGTGAGCCGTTGGACAACTTTGTCGGTGAAATTAATGTTGTGCCCCGCCGGCAGGTCCAGGTAAACGAGGAACTGGTTACGGTCGCTGGGGCCGAACATCTCGCGGACAAGCCTAGATCCCACATAGCCGCCCCCGACGAGCAGGACCAGCGTAGCGAGGAACACGATGGTGCGCAGCCGCAGCATGCCGTGGAGGGTCATGCGGTATGTTTTGTAAATGCCGCCGGAGTAAGCATCGCTGTCCGCCTCGGATGTGCCGGTACTTTGCCGCGGCCGTACCTTGAGGAACCAAAAGCACATGAATGGCGTCACGTACATTGACAGAAACCAAGAACCCAGCAGCAAGATAGTGACTACCATTGGCAAGGAGAAGGCGTACTCCCCGACTTGCCCATCGAGAAGCAGCATCGGTACGAAGGCAAGAATCGTAGTCAACGAAGAGGTGAGCAGGGGAACAGCCAGAGTTCTCGCTGTCTCGAGGCACGCTGCACGGCGCTCTTCGCCGGCCTCGAGGCGGTTGCCGATATCCTCTGCGATTACGATGCCGTTATCCACCAGCATGCCCAGGGCAATTATGGCCGACGCGATGGAGATGCGCTCCAGCTCGATTCCGAAAAAGCGCATGACGATGAGCCCCAACAACATCGTCATGGGCACGAAAGAGCCGACGATGAGTCCGGTACGCACACCAAGGAAGAGCATAACTACGACAAGCACGATGACCAGGGTTTGATAAATGTTCGACAAGGCACCGTCAACGGCCTTCTGAACCAGGTCGGGCTGGAAGGTGGCAAATTCGAGGACGTAGCCGATAGGAAGCCGGGACTCGTGATCCTGCACCTTCGCTTTGAGACGCTCCCCGAATTCAACCGCGTTGACGCCGGGGGTGATCGAAACGCTGATAACGATAGCGCGTTTGCCGTTGAAGTAAGCCAGGTCTTGAGGCGGATCCGCAAAACCGCGCCGGATGCGCAGCAAGTCCTTCAGGAATACCGACTG
Source organism: Candidatus Methylomirabilota bacterium (assembly GCA_019456075.1). Taxonomy (GTDB): domain Bacteria; phylum Methylomirabilota; class Methylomirabilia; order Methylomirabilales; family CSP1-5; genus CSP1-5. The sequence continues at coordinate 4,668 of VRUN01000059.1, read as the reverse complement.
GTCGGTCCCCGGAATTGCAATCAGCACATTCTCGATATCTTCCACGGAGCGAAAGTTTCCACTCGGCTCGATGATGATGTCTTGCCCCGCCACATTATATCGTCCACCGGGCAGCACAACGTTCTGTTGGATTAGGGTTTGAATGATGTCTTGAACGCTTACCCCAACCTGGGCTAGTTTTGCGGTCGAAAACTCCAAAAATACCTGTTCCTGATGCACACCCCAGAGCTCGACCTTACGAATGCCCTGGAGCTCGTAAAGCCGGTCCCGGATGTCACGGGCAACCTCCCGCATCTCCCCCATCGTGAAGCCGTCGCTCCAGAGCGCGATGGTTGCAACCGCCACCAGACCAAACTCGTCGTTTACAAAGGGACCGATAGTTCCGGCCGGGAGCTTGGGCGCGAGGTCGGCCATTCGGTTGCGCACTTTCTGCCAAACGAGGTCTAGGTCAGCGATGTCGTCTCTCGTATCCGCATGGACGATTGCCGTCCCGGTCTTGGAATCCGACCAGATATCGTCCATCTCGGGAAGGGTTCGTAGCTCTGCCTCAATCTGTCGTGTGATGAGTTGCTCCATGTCCTCGGGCTTCATCCCGGGGAACTTTGCGCTGACAACCACTTCACGGATCACAATGGGAGGATCTTCCTGGCGCGGGAAAACGAGGAATTGTCCTACTCCGGCGAGGATGACTGCGAGGATAAAAACTAGAGTGATACGGGGGGAGTCTATGCCGAAACGGGTAATCCCGCTCATGGCTTCGTGCTCGAGGGGTCAGCGGTGGGGGACTGGTTTGCGGCGAGCTTCACCTTCTGTCCGTCTCGCAGGAAGCTCACGCCCGCAACTACAATGATGTCCCCGGGCTTGATTCCTTTTGTGATGACTGCTTGGTTCCCGACGATGCCCTTGCCTTCTACCGCGGTTCTGCGGACCGTCGAGGTCTTGGGATCGAAAAGGTAGACGGACCAGCCGTCTTTCCCCAAGCCGGGCGCGAGAGCATGTAAGTGAACGAGGTAGGCGGGCTCCCGGTCACCACCACTGAAGACGAGGCTGAGCTCCGCAGTCATTCCTGGTCGTACAAAATAGTCAGCGTCCCTTATGGTGGCTTTTACCGGAAACGCGTTGGCGTTCGTGGCCGCAGAACCGACATAGGAGACTACGGCCCGGTAGACCTGGTCAGGGCGGTTAGGAAGTCGTACTTCACCGTGAAGTCCCACGGAGACGTTGCCGATCAAATTTTCTGGCACTTTGACCTCGACCTCCATCTCGTCTTCCACGAATAACTCGAGCACCGATTGGCCTCGCCGTACCTCCTCGAACGGCTCGACATTGCGGGCGGAGACGACGCCGTTGAAAGGCGCACGTAGTTCGGTCTTCTCCAGGTCCCGCTTGACCAGATCAAGCTGCGCTTGATGGAAACTCACGTCCTGCCGAGTGCTTTCGTAGGCCGCAAGGGCCTGATCGACCGCCTTTTGACTGGTTGCACCAGCGTCCTGGGTTTGAATTCGGATCTCACGTTCGTAGGCGATCTTCTTCTCGGTAAACCTGGCATGCGACCGCGACAGAGCTGCGCTGCTGGATTCCACGTTGAGCTCGAAGGGCTTTTTGTCGAGTGCCGCAAGTAGCTGACCCTTTTTAACCTTGTCGCCGATATTGACGCGGACTGTTTGGACTAATCCTCCCACCTCGAAGCTGATGCTCGAAGTATGGACCGCTCTCACGGTGCCGGGAAACTTGCGAGATTGACCGCCGGCCGGTTCCGCGACTACTGCGGTTTTCACTGTTCGGATATGTTCCGGCGGCGGCGGAGCCTCGTCCTTGCACGCGGAGGCCGCGATGATGAACGAGAGTGGCAGTATGATGCTGAGACACCGTGCTGGACTAAGCGCGCTGCTCGGTCCTCTATTACAACAAGCCTGTCTGTTCATATGTCTTGTCGCTCCTTTACCAGCTCACTCAAAAGGATTCAATATCGACTATCAAGGCCGAAGTAAGGTGTGGCAAGAGATCTTCTGTTTTTGTCTTGTAGCGAAAAAAAACGACAGTTTTTGTATTAGTGTCTATCACTTGGCCAATGGAGGATTAACATCAAAATTTTCGCCTACCCGGTTACCTCGTGAGCTGGGCAAATAATTGATATCGACCACGGGGTTTTCTAATAATCATATAGTTCATGTAATAAAATGTTGAAGCAATTTATTCTCATGCAAACACACCTTTGCGGTATGCGTCGAGCTGTTCCTTCGAGATGGCGCCGGGGTCCTCGCTGTAGATATTTTTCCCGCGCCGGTAGTCGGACTGGGCTTTCCGCAGATTGGCCTTTGCCACGTCCAGCTGTGCCACGTAATCCCGGTCGTCGAGCCGGGCCAATACCGCTCCTTTCTTGACCCGCTCCCCCTCCTTTACCGGGCGCCCGATCATCCTGCCGGACACTTCGAATGCCATTTCCGCGGTCTGGGCACCCCTGATGGTGCCCGGGTACTCGCGCCAGCCCACCGAATTTGGCCCGCCAATCGTCAGAATTTTCACGGGCCGGGTGACGGGCTTCTCCTCGACATCTCCCCTGCCGCACCCGACCGCCACGAAGCTCAGGCAGAGACCGATGATGGCAGCCCCCACCCGGAGGCTCGGCCATGGTATCGCGCGAGATCTAGGCAGACTCCCCATTTGAGCCCTTTCCTTGTGTACTGGGGTTTGGACACGATACATGCAGGAACCCCCCATAGGCCGAATGAAGCCTGGATCCTTCAGTAGCCGGAGAAGGTACCGAACCCCGAAATAGAATGTCAAGCTCGGCAATGTTGGAGGCTACCAGACGGAAGTCGCCCCTGACAACTCGTAAATTTACGAGGTTTCAGCCCATCAGCTACGATTTCGTGCGAGACCTGCAACGGTTGGAGGTCGACTCTAGCCTTCTAACTCTTTGATATTATGGGACTTTGTCGGCTTGGGCAGAGACGGTCCTAGGTCCTCGATCGCCTTCTCCCCATCCAAATTCCCAGGAACAGCCCGACGATGAGGGTCCAGGCTAACTTCCGCTCGTCTCCAATGGAGATGAACCGGGTGTCCTCTGGGGTTATCTCCACTACGCCGACGGGACTCGCCGTCAATCCTGCCCCTCCCCTCTCTTCATCCCCATCATTTGGCTGTTGCTTTCCGGTCTCACCCTTTTTCTTTGACCGCAAGCACCCGCCAAAACCATAAGCCACTCGGGCCACAGGAATAATCGTCTTTTTCTCAGCGACAATGGGCTCCCCGTACACGGTCTTGACACTGGCACCACTTTGTAGCCGCTCCCCGAGGGATTGAAAAAATTCTTGGATTCGCAAAGCACTTCTCCTCATGGGCTGTTTCTGCCGCGTTCTCATGTTTTCTCGCGATCGTTTCATCCCAGCCTCCCACTTTGTCTCACCGCTTCATCCTCCTACGAGCGATCTCGTCGTCGCACTCGCGCTCTCGGATTCTTCCATTTCCCGTCCCTACTCGGTATCGCAGGGAGGGATTTTGACCTTCAGGGTTTTGAGCTTCTGGGGGGTGAGGGCCGTCTCGATTTTCCAGTCCGGGGCGGCGTCCTCGTCCTTCTTCTTCATCAAGAGCCATTCCTTCCCCGTCCCCCGCCCCTTCATGAGGGCTAAGGCGAACACACCCTTGAGCTTTTTTCCCCGCAGTTCGAAGGCGAGCTTCCCGGCCTGAATCCCTTGCAGCGGGTCCTTCTCGAGCGGGACATAGGTCCCCTTGTCCCAGACCACGACCGGCCCCGCCCCATAGCTCCCCTGAGGGATGATCCCCTCGAAGTCGGCATAGACCAAGGGATGATCTGACACCATCACCGCCAGCCGCTTCTCCGCCGGATTCATGGAGGGCCCTTTCGGAATCGCCCACGATTTGAGGACGCCGCCGACCTCGAGCCGGAAATCGTAATGAAGACGGGTCGCCTTATGCTCGTGCACCACAAAATGCAAACCCTTGCTCCTGGTTTTGCCCACCGCATCCTCCGGAAGACGCCCCCAACTTTTCCCACGCTGCCCGGCTGGCGGGCGATTTTACCCGTGCCAGGTGAAGAGAAACAGTGCCACCAATCCAAGGAAGAGGACCCAGGTGTTGAGCAGGACCGAGCGGCGGTGCAGACGCTGGAAGCGCTCGCGGACTGTAGGAAGTGTTTCCGGCGCGTCAAGACTTTCCACCTCGGCCCTCACCCTGAGAATCTGGGGACGCAAGATTCGTCCCATGTACAGGAAGGTGGCGGTCATGGCGGCGAGCACCAGGGTGATCAGCCCTTGGCCAGGTGCTCCCAGGATTGTCAGGAGGATGGCCGCAATCGTTCCCGCCCCGCCCGTGCCGTAGCCCAGCAGATAGTACCTGGGAAAGATATCGCGGACAACCTTTCCCCCACCTTCGCTCCCCAGCACCGCAAAGATGCTCGGCGAGGCGATGAAAGAGAAAAAGGCAATCCCGCCGACCCAGAGGGTGAGGCTGAGCAGTTCGATATACCGCAGGACTCCCTCAAACAAAGACATTGCCCTTACTCTCGGTTTTCCCGGCGGCGGCGCTCCTTCTCCCGCGCCCGCCGATAGTCGGTCCTTGCCTCATGAGGCCGGGAGGGTGGTGCGACCGGCAACCGGACCGACAGTCTCTTTTTTTTCTTTCGGACTTTTTTCTTCGCAGCCAGCG
>VRUN01000058.1 GCA_019456075.1 Candidatus Methylomirabilota bacterium | reverse complement strand
TTTCTATTCGTTTATCCAGATTTCTAGCCAATTTTAATGTCACCCCAAATCACATTTCCCTTTTTTCCTTTGGACTTTCGGTGATTGCGGCGGGACTTTTCGCACAGGGCAACTATTGGCTTCTGGCCTTGGGTGGAATAATCGCGCAATTCGCCTCTATTATTGACGGCTCTGACGGTGAAGTAGGCCGTCTAAAATATTTATGATCTGATTATGGCGCATGGTTCGATGCGGTACTGGATCGGTATGCAGACGCCTTTTTATTGTTTGGACTGACTTGGTATGTCTATGGTCACACTTTCTCTGGGTGGGTTTTGGGAACAGGATTTATGGCGATCATCGGGTCCTTTATGTTGAGCTATACAGCGGACAAATACGACAACCTCATGAAAAGCCGTATCCACAAAGGAATAAGGATTGGGCGTGATGTCAGGGTGTTCTTGATATTTTGTGGCGCGATATTTAATCAAGCCTACCTGATATTAATGGTAATTGCTGTTGTGATGAATCTAGAAACCATACGGCGGATGGTTATTTGCCGAAATGATTGATCGAATATCTTGTGCTAAAAAAACAATACGCGGAATTGTATCACAATCCCGCATACTAGAAGATCCTATTCAAACGAGGAAATAAGGGTCAATCTGGAATGTCCTTACAGGTCATGGTACCCTCCAGACGATCACTGACCAGGACCTATGAGGGAAATCGGGGTCAGAGAACAATTTCCTTTTCCCTTTGCTGTATCTGGTCCTTCATGCCGTAGTCTTTGGCAAAACCATTGTTTTGCGTCAGGGTATAGACGAGCTTTGTTAACTCCCTGGCCTGCCGCCAGAATACCAAGTCCTCGAATCGCCGTGCCGCCCGCACCCTCTGCACTTTCTACACTCTTTGTACTGCAGAATTCTGCACTGGCTTTTTATTGGTCGATGATGCCGAGCATTCGGCGCTGCAGGTCGCGAATTTGGTCCCGAAGCTCGGCGGCCCGCTCAAACTCCAGCTTCTTGGCCGCTTGCTTCATCTGCTTGTCCAGCGTAGCGACGAGGCTGGGAATCTCCTCACGGGGGATGTACTTGAGCCGTTCCTCGTCGGACAGGGCAGGAACCGTATAGTAATCCCGCTCATAAATCGAGGCGAGCACGTCGGTGATCTGCTTCTTGATGGTCTCTGGGGTGATGGCATGTTTTGTGTTGTACTCCGTCTGGAGGGTTCGGCGGCGGATGGTCTCTGTCAAGGCCCCCTTCATCGAGCGAGTGGTAATATCGGCGTAGAGAATCGCCTTGCCTTCGACATTGCGCGCGGCCCGGCCCATGGTCTGGATGAGCGAGCCGGACGAGCGTAAGAACCCCTCTTTGTCGGCGTCGAGGATGGCGACGAGGGAGACCTCAGGGATGTCGAGTCCTTCGCGGAGCAGGTTGATCCCGACCAGGGTGTCGAACTTCCCGAGGCGCAGGTTGCGGATGACCTCGTTCCGTTGCAAGGTATCAATGTCCGAGTGCAGGTACTGCACGCGCATCCCGTGCTCGGCGAGGTAGTCGGTGAGTTCCTCGGCCATCCGTTTTGTGAGGGTAGTGACGAGGACTCGCTGCTCTTTGGCTGCGCGTATCTGAATCTCGTGTATCAGGTCGTCGATCTGCCCACGGGTTGGGCGGACCTCAATCGCGGGATCAATGAGACCGGTCGGCCGGATGATCTGCTCAACGACGACCCCCTGGGTTCTTTGGATTTCATACGGCCCAGGGGTGGCCGAGACGTAAATCAACTGGTTGACGCAGCGCTCGAACTCGGCAAAGGTCAACGGGCGATTGTCGAGGGCGGACGGGAGACGGAATCCGTACTCGACCAGAGTCTCCTTCCGGGAGCGGTCTCCCCGGTACATGCCGTGAAGTTGAGGGATCGTCTGGTGGGACTCATCGACGATGACCAGGGCATCCTTCGGGAAATAGTCCATAAGCGTCGGAGGGGGTTCCCCGGGCACCCGGCCGGTGAGATGGCGAGAGTAGTTCTCGATGCCCTTGCACGCTCCGATCTCTCGCATCATTTCGAGATCAAAGAGGGTCCGTTGCCGAAGCCGTTGGGCCTCGAGGAATTTCCCCTGTGTGTCAAGCCAGGCGGCCCGCTCTGCAAGCTCCTCCTCAATGGCGGTGAGGGCGCGCTGTCGCCGCTCTTCAGGAGTGACGTAATGGTTGGCGGGGTAGATGGGGGCTCGGTGGAGCTTCTGCAGCTTGGCCCCGGTCAACGGGTCGATCTCCCACAGGCCCTCCACCTCATCCCCCCAAAGTTCCACGCGGATTGCAGTGTCCGCATAGGCCGGGAAGACCTCCACCACGTCCCCCCGGACCCGGAAGGTTCCCCGGTGAAAGTCGTAGTCGTTCCGCTCGTACTGGATCTCGACGAGTTTGCGGAGCATCTCCTCGCGTTGGCACCACCCCCCCTGCTCGAGGAACACCATCATGCCGTAATACGCCTCGGGGGACCCCAGCCCATAGATACAAGAGACGGATGCGACGATGATCACATCGCGCCGATCCAAGAGCGACCGGGTGGCCGAGTGGCGGAGTTTGTCGATGTGCTCGTTGACCATGGCATCTTTCTCGATGTAGGTGTCGGTTTGGGGGAGGTAGGCCTCCGGCTGGTAGTAGTCGTAGTAGCTCACGAAGTACTCAACGGCGTTTTCGGGGAAGAAGCCCTTGAACTCGTTGAAGAGCTGGGCGGCCAACGTTTTATTATGGGCGATGATAAGGGTCGGCCGCTCAATGGCCGCGATGACGTTGGCCATCGTAAAGGTTTTCCCCGACCCGGTCACTCCTAGGAGCACCTGGTCCCGCTGCCCCCTCAGGACTCCTTCCGTGAGTTGCTGGATGGCCTGGGGCTGATCCCCTTTCGGTTCAAAATCACAGTGAAGCGTAAAGAGAGACATCGTTTCACTCTAACACGGATGGCAAAACGGATTCTGGAAGGATTATCGCTGAAAGGAAGAGGAAAGACAAGAGATCCCCAGGGGAGGGGATCAACCTTGTTTACGGACGGTTAGTGATCTGGATGCTGACCGTCACAGTGTCCGTCGCCCCGGTGGCGCTGTTGTCGAATTCCATGATGACATTTGCGTTTTGGTAGATCGGGGAGCCGCTCGCACGACTGATATACATAATGCCCGATCCGCGGTGCGTGAACGCCACCTTGCGCTCGGGAATCTCGCCCTTCCCCTGGACCTTATAGTCAACGCGGACTACCTCTTGGTCCTGGAATCGCTCGCGGCTTTTCAGCACGAAAGCCGTCTTCACCAGAAAGGGCGACGCGGCATTGGTCCTGACGGTGTAGGTCTCCTCCCAACTGTCGCCGATACTCAGTGCCCGTTCGGGGTAGGTAACGGCCAGGACTTCTGCGGCGAGCTGGGGGTCGCCGTGCAGAACCTTGATGATCTGGAAACGATTGTCGATGCGCACCCGGATCCCCTCCCCCATCGGGGGCAGACCCAAGCTTGCCGGATCTAGGAGCGCCGGAGGCACAGGCGGTCCTTGGCTCCTCAGGTCGACTGTCCGAAGGGTCACGTCGAAGTATCCCTCTGGGGTTATGTCGTTGACCCTCGATTCGAGTAGGCCGACCAGGGCAAGCGAGTGCTCCCGCGTCTTGGCCCCCTCGCGATACATGACGTTTCCTCGAACCGCCACATCAGCCTGCTGCACCAGTCCCTTCGTGCCATGGTAGCGGAGAGTGAACAACCCGTTCTGCGGGGGGAGGGCAGAGGTCTGCTCGAGGACCTGAGAAGGGGGGACTCTGAGGAAAGGAAACACTCTCCAGACACGACTCTTCCACTGGTTGTAAGGTTCCGCGGGTGTCCAGTCGGGGGAGAGGAAGAAGCGCAAAACCTGACCGGGATGGATCACGCTGGGGTCCTGGATTGCATTCCGGTTTGTCTCAAAGATCCGGACCCACTGACGGGCGTCCCCGTAGTAATAGGCGGCCAGCAGGTGCAAGTTATCCTTTGCCTGGACCTGGTGGAGTGCTTCGAGCGGTAGATTCACCTCGGACTGGCTACCCGGGGCCTGCGCTTCCAGTGATGTGAAGACGAAGAGGACTAGGAGAGCAGAAAGGGGGATTGGCCATCGCCATTGCATGGATAGACCTCCTTGTCTTTTCCGTTGCCTGACAGGGACCTAACCGCCCCCGCGGGCAGGTACTTCTGCCAGACATGCAAATGGCGGGCCGACTGAGCCATGATGGTCAGGTATAGTGCGGAAATCGGCTTGGATGGCCTCTGGGGAAGTCGCATCTCGGCCTGTTGGGGAGTCCGATTGCCCTTCCGGGTGTTGCAGGACCGACACGCGCTCACCACATTCTCCCAAATCGTTTTCCCCCCCAGAAACCGAGGTACCACATGGTCGATGGTCATCCGCTCGCTGCCGTTGCGGCCGCAGTACTGACAGGTGTACCCGTCCCGCTTGAGGATATTTTTCTTGTTGAAGGAGAGGGTCTGTCTGGGGGGTCTCTGAATATACCGTTGGAGCCGGATGACCGAGGGGATGAACAGCGCTACCGAGGGGGACCGGATGAGATCTGCCGAATCCTCGACGCGCTCTGCCCGGCCGGTGAAGAGCAGGCCAATCGCCCGGCGCACGTCACAAACCTGGAGCGGTTCAAAAGATCGGTTGAGAAGCAGAACGTTACGAGGCTCCATACACGGCCCCTTGGGTGGCCTTCAGGGTTTCGTCCCTGGTACCATAGCCGCTATCCTTTGTCAAGAAGATCGGCCCCCGATCGGGCCAAGGGGGGCGGCTCATGTGCGAAGACCCGTCAAGGTACGCTCCAGATGACATTACCGTCCTTGTCGTTAAGGGCCAAGCGTGGCACTCCATCAGGCCACAGGCGCAGGGTGGCCCGGGGCCTCGCTGCCTTGTCGAAGAGGGCAAGGCTCGGGGATCCCTGAGGGCCGAGGGACAGCCAGGCGCGGGCTGTTCCGGCCTCATCTGAGAGGCCCAGGCCTACCGATCCGTCAGGTCCCATGGCCAGCACGGCGCGGGTGTCCCCGCTCGAATCCTTCAGGACGAACTGTTTGGCTTCGACCACTTTGGCCACCTCCCCGGGCGTGGCTTGAGCCATCAGCACCAAGGCGGCGATCCCGGCCAGGGCGACGGCTCCAACGCGTTTCAATCGGCGGTTCTCCCGCTCGAGGCGATCCAGCCTGATCACCAACCCTTCCATTGTTTGCTCCTTCATCGTCCTCTCCGTTTCTGTGTATCCCTTGATACTCTGCTGTTGAAGATGAACGCTACGCATCCTCTGAGGGGGATTCAATGTCTCTCACGGGGAGAACAGTGTCAAGGCGCGACTTTACTGATTCTCAGGTAGGGGCTCTATCTGCTATGCTAGATAAACGGGTTTTCCAGCCATTCACGTTCTCTTGAGAGGGAAACGCGCAAGTGCCCCTTACCTTCCGCGAGCTCGACCTCCCGGAGCCGGTCCAGCGAGGGATCACCGCGGCTGGATTTTCGGTCTGTATGCCGATCCAGGAGGAGACCATCCCCGTGGCCCTCACGGGCAAGGACGTGGCCGGTCAGGCGCCGACGGGGACGGGAAAGACGGCTGCCTTTCTAATTGCTGCCTTCACGCGCCTCCTGCGGAGTGGAAAGCGCGCTGCGGCGGGGAGCCCGCGGGCGCTGGTTCTTGCTCCCACCCGGGAACTGGCCGTTCAGATCCACGAGGATGCCCGCCTGCTCGGCCGATACACCGGGTTGCGATCGCTCGCCGTGTACGGAGGGATCGACTACGAAAGGCAGCGCGAGGCTCTGCGGGAGCGCCTGGATCTGGTCGTTGGGACCCCCGGTCGGCTCATCGACTATCTCAAGCAGCGGGTGTTCGACCTCCGGGCGATCGAAGTGCTCGTGGTCGACGAGGCGGACCGGATGTTCGATATGGGGTTCATCAAGGACATCCGCTTCGTGTTGCGACGGATGTCGCCCTACCAGACTCGCCAGTCTTTCCTGTTTTCGGCCACTCTGGGCTACCGCGAGATGGAGCTTGCCTACGAGCACATGAACAATCCGGTCCGGGTCTCGACCACGCCGGAGCACCTGACAGTCGAGGAAGTAGAGGAGATCCTCTATCACGTGGAGCGCCGCGAGAAGTTTCCCCTGCTCCTCGGCCTTCTCAAGCGAGAGAAGGGCGAACGGATTCTGATCTTCACCAACACCAAGCGAGAAGCCGAGTGGCTCGCGGAGCGGCTCGACCTGCACGGGTACCAGAACCGGTGCATCACCGGCGACGTCCCTCAGAAAACGCGCCTCCGGATGATCGCGCAGTTCAAGGCCGGCCAGCTTCCCATTCTGGTCGCAACCGACGTGGCGTCCCGGGGATTGCATATCGAAGGCGTGTCGCACGTGGTGAACTACGATCTCCCCCAACATCCCGATGACTACGTCCACCGGATCGGCCGGACGGCCCGCGCCGGGGCCTTTGGTAAGGCGATCACCCTGGCCGACGAGGTCTTTGTCACAGGCCTCGAGCCTCTCGAAAAGCTACTGGGCTACAAGATCCCGGTCGAGTGGCCCGACGACAGTCTGTTCGTCCGGCCGCGGACGGATCTCCCCCCCCGGCCGCGGCGTCCACCCCGGGTTTCGCAAGCTCGGGACAGCCGCCGTGACCCCCGTCGTGCCGAAAAGGTCCAGGACAGTGCGCGTCGGGGAAAGCCGCGGCCCCGCTGACCCTCCACTTCGGTTCCCACTGTAGTCCAAGATCATCGAAAAAGACGCCGGCCTTCGCCCTCTATTTTCAAAGGGAATTCCCGTTGGCACAAAGCTTGCAAAATCTCACAAGAAACTCTAACCGAACCTATGGTTTCAGTTGCTGCATGTCAAAATGAAGCGCAGAACACACATTATCTTTTACACCATCGTCTTCCTTTGTGCTCACGCCCGCGTGGGCTTTGCGAACCAGTGGGCACCCACCATTGAGCGGTTAAAGCCAACCGTCGTCAATCTGGAAATCACTACCCAAGTGAATTTGGGTTTAGATAGGCCCGGCACGAATCATGGAACGGGATTCATTGTCGACGCAGCACGGGGAATCATTGCCACAAACCGACACATCACTTCGACGAGCCCCGCCCACATAAGGATCACCTTCCTCGATGGCAGTTCGACTGAGGGGAAGATGCTCTACTACGATTATTACCACGATTTTGCTTTTATCCAATTTGACGTTGCGTCAGTCACGTTCCCATTGAAAGAGGCAACGCTTGGCTCTTCGTTTGATTTGAAACCACAACAAACGGTTCTGCTGATCGGCAATAATGAGCGGGAGGAGTATTCCGTCAAAATCGGGATGGTGATTAATTCTAAAGTCGATAAAGGGGGCCGACACTCATCCTCGATTCACACAAGTTTTGATAGAACAGGAGGCTCGAGTGGATCTCCAGTCTTTACGGAAAATGAACATGTCGTGGGTATCCATTTTGCGGGCACGCACACGTCAAGCTTCGAACTGCCTGTTGAATACCTTAAAGATGCTCTCCGCGCGGTCCAGAATCGTGAGTTTCCCGAGCGCGGACATATTGGGGTCCAGCTGGGGTACGTTCATCTCGACGACGCCATAAAGCACGTCCGCATTACTGACCACTTTCGCAATGCATACAAGCGGAATTTCCCTGGCTCCACGAAGGTCATCCAAATTCAAAGAATTATTCCCACTTTGCCAGCACACAATGTGCTCAAACCTGGTGACATTGTCTGGGCAGTTGGGGACCAGCTCATAGGCGATAACCTGTACCTTTTTGATAAGGTCATTGATAAACACCTCAACCAGACAGTGAAGATCACGGTGCTGAGGCGCGAGGAGGAAGTAGTTGTTGAGGTACCCGTGCTCGAACTGGAACGCGAAAAAATCAAGACATTCGTCTTGTTCGGTGGGGGGACGTTTCAGAATATCTCGGCGGACTTCCGAAGACGGTTTAATTATGAGGGTGATGGGGTGTTTATGAACAGCGTGCGGATCGGGAGCGCATTTTCGTCGTTAGGCGTCTTCGAGGGGAAAGATCCTACGACGAGACGGGTAATAATCAAAGAGTTGGACGGCAAACGGATTCGCAATTTAGACGATTTTATTAAGACAGCTCAAGGAATTATTGACGGAACACAGACGATGGTGATCTTTCAGGATTTATTCAGTGTGGATACAGGTCCTCAGGTCATGTACACTTCGTTTGATTTGATGGTGAGTGAACTGCGAATTTTTGCTTTCGATGATAGATCTGGAAATTGGGAGGAGATGAAGGAACTTCGCCGCGCGAACCTCCGCTGAGAAAGGTCTCTCCGAGCAAAAAGCCCCCCCCATCGTACGGCGACTCATACTACTGCTCAGATAGAACCCTCTTTTCCGTCCCGAGAATACGGGGTATTTACTTCTTCTCCGGCTCGCCCGCTGGACCCGATTCGCCGGTTTGGGACCGTTCGCCCGCCGGACCAGGCCCGCGCTCGCTGGCCGGACCAGGCTGGCCGGTTGGACCAGACTCGACGGAAAAGGCCTGAGAGGCCACGACGGTCCCGTCGATGGTGATGGCCTCGACCATCCACTGTCCGGTCCACTCGGGCAAGATCTGCTTGCTACTCCACGTCCGCCACCGGGAACCCTCGACGGGTAGGGCGACCCGTGCCATCTCGCGGTCGCCGTAGTACCAGACGTGGGTGATCTCGGTGCTCGGGCTCTGCGACTGGATTTCAGTGAAGTAGTAGAGACGGTCGAGACTCGGGGAAAACACCTGCCCTTCGTCTACCGGTTCTCGATCGCTGATCCCCGCGGCGACGGCGTCCCGGACGACTTGCACCTCGGCTGCTTTCTGCTCCATCGCAGCCGGTTTCTCGGGTTGGTCGGGTTTCTCTTGTGTGAGGGCCATTTGCGGTATGCCCACCACAATTAGAGAAACCATCAGGGTCAAATACCACAGTTTCAAATACGACTTCGCCATTGTGTGCTCCTTCACATACCGGAAGAAGGGGGAGGGCGAACGCCCTCCCCCGGGTGGACGAATCGGTTAATACCCCCCCCCCGTAGGGGACTCCGTCGGCTGGAGCTCCGCCAGGCCCTGCTGCATTTTGGCAATGGCCTCACGGTTCTTGCCCTGCTTGTGGAGGTCGATCCCCTCCTGGCAAAGCGTCGCACCTTTCGAAGGCTTCTTCAGTGCTTCGCGGCACTGTTCGGAGAGGTGCGCGGCCTTCTCCTGGGCGTCCCCCCCCGCCCACGCGGCTGGGAGTGCCATGAGGCTCACGACCATCGCCACAAGGATTGGCAGTGCGGTCTTTTTCATCTCGATCTCCCTTCTTGGATACGGATTAGCGTTTCTCTCCTCCTGTGATGACATTCACTGCCTTTCCTCCCGTTCCTCACCCCCTTTCCCCGCTAGAGATCGTGAAAAGCCGGTACCCTCCAGGCGGGGTCTCAAAAGGGCAACCTCCATGCCATGGGGGGAAAAGGGGTGAGGTCGGTGGGGGGCGACCGCTCTGATCTTCGAGGGTTTGTTGAGGAAGCCTCAATGCGAGGGTGAGAGGCGGAAGTGGCTTCTTCGGGAGGGGGCGGTGTAAGGTTTACATGGTGAGGGTTGTAATAGTTACAGACCCTCGCCTGCCCTGCCCTTCCCATCGAGGGCAACGGCCAAGAAGAGCTCCAGGGTTAACCGATCCTGAAGGTTGAGCCTCGTGAACTTCAGCCCGTGCACGTAGGAGGTGGCCCCCTCCGGGGCAGCGTGGTGGGACCAGGCGACTTCGGCCTGAGGGGAGATGGACCTTTGGTCCAGAGAGATTAAGAGATCAAACGCGGTCCCGGGTGGGTACCGCTCCGGGAGATCTACCATCACCCCTCCCTGGCTGAGATTGCGAATTCGACCCGTTTTGGCCGGTCCAAGCTCGCGGTACGTCACCGGTGCGGTATAAGGGTACCGAGGATGTTTCCTCTCTTTTACCTGGGTCTGTTCATCAGTAGTCTTATCCCGTAATATATCTGCCATGGGCTCCTCCGAATCCAGGTGGGGGAAAGCAGGTGTCGTGCCAAGCGCCATGGCGAAAGCAACTGTTCGATTTTTCAATCTATGCATGGAACCGTGGGTCACACATGCAGGCACGAGGGGAGGAGAAGTCGGGCATTCTGCCGGGGGGACCTCGCCTGATGGGGGCGAGACACAGGAAAACGCATTGCCATATGCTGTTGATGAACCATTTGGTTCTTTTCTTGCTGATGATTTCCGTGAAAAGTCAGGTGAGTCTCTGAAGGAGCCCCATGGGCAGGGCGAAGGCGGAAAAGAAGGCTCGGCGTGAGAAGCAAAAGCAGGCCCGCCGTATGCGCCGCTGGCTCGTCGGCGGTGCTGCTCTCGTGGTAGTCATCGGAGGTGCGGTGTATTACAGGCCCAGGACGCAAGTACCACAGGTCGGGGATCACTGGCATGCCAAGCTCGAGATCGTGATCTGCGGAAAGCGCGAGCCGCCGCTTCCGCCATCACCCGGTGGCATCCACGCTCACGGCGGCAATGATGAGCAGATTCATATTCACCCAGCCTCGGGGGCCGACTCTGGAACGCAGGCCAATCTGGGCCGTTTCTTCGACGGCCTAAAGATACGTTTCACCGCTTCGATGATTGAGCTGTCCGGTGGCCGACTCTTCAAGGAGGGGGATCCGTGCCCGGACGGGAACTCGGGGGATTTGGAAGTGCGGGTGAATGGCCGCAGGATTAGTTACCCTCGCGCCTACGTCCCCCAGGACGGCGACCGCATCCAGATTCGTTTTGGTAGCTAACCCGTCTGCAGGATGAGAGAAAGAAGCGTGGGGAGGAC
>VRUN01000057.1 GCA_019456075.1 Candidatus Methylomirabilota bacterium | reverse complement strand
GAATGAAGTTGCGATTCCAGCTAGCATCACTAATGCCACGGCCACCTCGATCACCTTCTGGGGCGACATCGCGAATGCCTCGACGACCATATTGAATGTCGATGTGAATCCCGGGGACACGACCCTGAACGTGCAAGATGCCTTGGGCATCCAGGCGGGGGACACCATCTATCTCATCAACGGGGGGCAGTCGGACCGGCTGACCGTCCTGTCGGTAAATACCGTCCTCGTGCCCAATACGATTACCACCGCGGTCGGGCCCTGCCTCGCCTACCCCTGGGGGTCCCAGGTCGGCCGGGCAATCTCTATCCAATTTTCGTGGGCCGCGAACACGCTCTCGAAAGACGACGGCGAGGGAGGAGGGTTGCAGCCCCTGGCCGATAACATTCAAAACTTTCAACTGCAATATTTCGATGCTGCTGATAACGCGACGGCAGTCCCGGCCAACATTCGGCGGATGACGATCAGCTTTACGGCGCAGTCGCCACCGGGACCGTGGAGACAGCAGAATTTCAATATTGTCTCGGATATCCGTCCGAGAAATCTCTAATGGATGCGAAAGGAATCTCGGGATGAGCGAGCGGAAGAGTTACAAGATCATGGAGCAACGAGGGATCGTGCTGATCTTGTCGTTGATGGTCATGACTATCCTGTCGGTGCTGGGACTCGCCTTTCTCGCGACGGCGCGCACCGAGGACGCCATTGCGGTCAACTACCGGAATCACACCGCGGCCTTCTACGCGGCCGAGGCCGGGCTCGAGTCAGGGGTGTCGACTCTCAAGAGCCTCCTGGGCGTAGGGCTCCCAAGCGCCGCCGACCTGGCCGGCATCACCCCCGCGGCGCTGAGTGATCCGAGTTACACCTTCGACAGCTTCCAGGTCCGGCAGGTCCGAACGACCCCTTATAACACCACGCTCACCACCGGGGCCTATGCTGGCCTGAACGCCCAGACGACGCCCTTCGAGATCACGGCCTCCGTGACCGGGCCCCGAGGGAGCCGGGCCCAGATGAGCCAGACCATCAACTATATGCAGATCCCCCTCTTCCAGTTTGGGGCCTTCTACGGGAAGGGGGTGGACTTCGAGGTCTATGCGGGGCCGGTCTTTACCTTCGACGGCCGAATCCATGCCAACAGCGATATTTACCTCGCCGACTCCGTCAGCAACGGGATGTTCTATGACTCCTACATCACGGCGGTGGGCAACTTCTACCGGCACCGCAAGGACAAAGCCTGCTGCGACCGGCGCGGCAATCCGGACATCAAGGACGGCGGGGGCGCTTACCAGAGCCTCGACTTTGACCGGGAGGTCAAAAACATCAGTGCCGACGGCAGCACGTGGGAGGCCGCCGACGTGGACTACTGGCGCACCGAGGCCCTGAGCCGCTTCGGGGGCAAGGTCCAGGACAGCGCGATGGGGGTCCAAGAGATCATCCCGCCTATCCCGGACGTCCTGTACGATCCGGACAATGCGGATGTCTCCTCCCACCTGATGATCGAGAAGGGGAGTGCCGGGGATTCCCCGGAGCTCAAAGACGCCAAGATGTACTACGAGGCCGACCTGATCATCGAAAAGGAGAAGGCCTATGATCAAGCTGGCAACGAGGTCAAGATCGATAAGTGTAAGGATGCCGAGGGCAAAAAGGCGGTCCGGAAAGAGAAGTTCTACGACGCACGCGAAAAACAGGAAATGGAAGTCACCCAGATTGACGTCGGCGCCTTGACAGCCTGCGGGCTGATGCCGGCCAACGGCATCCTGTACGCGACCGCAAACGAAAAAGACAGCAGCCCCAATAAAGAGGACGGCATCCGCCTGGTGAACGGGGCCGAGCTGCCGAGCCAGGGGCTCACCGTCGTCTCTGAGAACCCGGTCTACGTCCAGGGGGATTACAACACGGTGAACAAGGTCCCGGCCGCCGTGTTAGCCGATGCCATCACCGTCCTCTCCAACGCCTGGGGGCCGATTGACTACGACGATAAAGGCGAGGACAAGACCTCGGAGCGGAAAGCTGCGGAGACCACGGTGAACGCGGCATTCGCCTTGGGCCCCCATGCCGAGGCGGAGCCGGGGGCCGGCAATGGCGAGTTCAACAACGTCATCCGGTTCCTCGAGGACTGGAACAATGTGAACTTCAACTACAAGGGCTCGGTCGTCGCGCTGTGGCACAGCCAGCAGGCCACCACCCCGTGGCGCGCCAGCGGCTACTACCGGCCACCGATCCGGAACTGGGGCTACGACACCCTCTTTGACACCGACCAGCCGCCCGGGGCGCCGATAGGGACCATCATTACGCGGGGCCAGTGGTCGGAAGGATAAAAAAAGAGGGGCGCATGTTCAGCACCCCTAAACATTGGATCCTCCGGCCCTTGTCGCCTACGCGTGCCTCGGCCGTCGATATCAGGTCTTGCCGGCCACCTCGATCCGCGTGAGCGCCTTGGTGAGTGCTCCTTCGGATCGGGCGACATCAACCGTTTCATCCTCCCTTCGGCCCAACAGTTCCACGGCGCGGCCCCGCGCCCGCTCTGCCCGGGCGACATCAATGTCTTCGGCCCGTTCCGCCACATCCGCTAAGACGATCACGGTGTCGGGCCGGACTTCGACATACCCCCAACTCACCGCGAGATACCGCCATCGTCCATTCTTCCGGTACGCGAGCTCGCCGATCTTGAGGGTGGACATGAATGGAAGGTGACCACCCAAGACGCCGAAGTATCCCTCGGATCCCGGAGCCACGACCTCTTCGACCTCGTCCCGTACGACCATCCGGGTCGGCGTCACGATCTCCAGGGTCAGCGTCCTTGGAATGCCGTCCTGTCTTGCCATAGTCAGTTCAGGGTTCAGAGTTCAGGGTTCATTGGTGCCTGGTGATTCGTGGCTGGTGACTGGGGAAAACCACGAACCGCCAGTCACTCTTCCTCGCCGGTCGTCGGACTTCGACGAGCTCCCTTCGGGTCTGAGCCTCAGGGTCGAAGACAGTCGAGCCGCCATCGGTCGTCGGCGAGCGGCGCAAGGCGCTTACTAGCCGGCGAGTTGTTCTGCCTTTTCCCTCGCCTCTTCAAGATTCCCCACCATGTAAAAGGCCTGTTCCGGCCACTCGTCACAATTGCCATCCAGGATTTCTTTGAATCCCTTGACGGTCTCTCTCAGGGAGACATACTTTCCAGGCGTGCCGGTGAACTCCTCGGCGACAAAGAAGGGCTGAGAGAAAAATCGCTGGATTTTTCGTGCGCGAGACACGACCAGCTTATCCTCCTCGGAAAGCTCCTCCATGCCCAGAATGGCGATAATGTCCTGCAGGTCCTTATACCGCTGGAGGACCCCCTGGATGTCTCGGGCCACCCGATAGTGCTCTTCGCCCAAGACGCGAGGATCGAGGATCCGCGAGGTGGAGGCGAGCGGATCGACCGCGGGATAGATCCCCAGCTCGACGATCTGGCGGGACAGCACGGTAGTCGCATCGAGATGGGCAAAGGTGGTGGCCGGTGCCGGGTCCGTGATGTCGTCAGCCGGGACGTAGATCGCCTGCACCGACGTGATGGATCCTCGTTTGGTGGACGTGATCCGCTCTTGCAGTTCGCCCATCTCTGTCCCCAGGGTCGGCTGGTAGCCGACGGCCGACGGCATCCGCCCCAAGAGGGCCGAGACCTCGGAGCCGGCCTGGGTGAACCGGAAGATATTATCAATAAACAACAAGACATCCTGTCCCTCTTCGTCCCGGAAATATTCGGCCGCGGTGAGGCCGGTCAGACCCACCCGAAGCCGCGCGCCGGGTGGCTCGGTCATCTGGCCATAGATCAGGGCAGTTTTGTCAATGACCTTGCTCGCCTTCATCTCCAGCCAGAGGTCATTCCCCTCTCGGGTCCGCTCCCCCACACCGGCAAAAACAGAGATGCCTCCGTGCTCCATCGCGATATTGCGGATCAGCTCCATGATGAGGACGGTCTTGCCCACTCCCGCTCCCCCGAACAGGCCGGTCTTGCCCCCCCGGGTGTAGGGTTCCAACAGATCGATCACCTTGATCCCGGTCTCCATCATGGACGCCTCGGTCGCCTGGTCTTCAAAGGAGGGGGGCTCTCGATGAATGGGATAAAACTTTTCCGCTTTGATCGGGCCGAGCTTATCCACCGGCTCCCCGATCACGTTCAAGATCCGCCCTAACGTGGGGGGCCCAACGGGAACCGTGATGGGACCACCGGTATCGACGACTTTTTGCCCGCGCACGAGTCCGTCGGTCCCGGCCAACGAGATACAGCGGACCCTGTTCTCCCCGAGGTGCTGCGCCACTTCCAGGGTGAGCTCCTTGGTGTATGTGAAGATGTCGGTGTACTCCACCCCCGGCACTTTGACGGCATTGTAAATCGCTGGCAGCTGCCCGGGGGGGAACTCGCAGTCCACCACCGGCCCAATCACCTGGGTGATCCATCCCTCGCTCATCGGCCTTCTCCTCTCGTCGTCCGCTGCTAGAAGGCTAGCAAGCCGCCTCGCCAGTGAATGGTGGTTCGTGATTCGTGATCAGTGATTGGGGAAATTACCACCCACTAGCCACCAGCTACCACCGGTCGTCGGTCTTGGGCGTAGCACTACGCGGTGCCGGCTCTCCGGAGGGCCTCGGCCCCGCCCACAATATCCATCAGCTCCCTGGTGATGCGCTCCTGCCGGGCCTTGTTGTAGACCAGCGTCAGTCGCTCGATCATATCGGAAGCCGCCTTCGTCGCGGCCTCCATGGCCGTCATGCGCGCGCCTTGCTCCGCCGCCGCTGACTCGAGGAGGGCGCGATACACCTGGACCTCCACATGACGCGGCAACAGCTCGCCCAGAATTGCCTCAGGTGACGGTTCGAATGCGAACTCCACCGGCTCGAGCTCTTCACCCTCAACAGAGAGGGATTCGATGGGAAGGAGCTGCTCCATCACCGGTCGCTGGACTCCGGCCGATTTAAACTCGTTGTACAGTAGATGCGCCTCGCCCAGTTCGTTGTCGATGTATCCGCGTGCCAACTGGCTCCCGATCTCGGCGGCGTGTTCATACGCGAGCTGATCAAAGATGTTGATCCATTCTCCCTGCCGCTCTATGTGCCGTCGGCGGAAGAAATCCCGGGCCTTGCGACCCACGACCAACAGCGTAATGTGTACGTCGGCGTCTCCTGCCTGCCCAAGATACTCGAACGCCTTTCGCAGGATGTTCGCATTGAAGGCTCCAGCAAGTCCCTTGTCGGCTGCGACGACCACGAGGGCCTTCCCTCCCGTCTCTCGCGTCTCCAAGAGTGGGTGTGCTTCGGGGGACGTTCGCAGAGCTAAGGAGCCGATGACCTCCTGCAGTTTGTACGCGTAGGGCCGGGACTCGACAACCCGCTGCTGGGCGCGGCGCAGCTTTGCCGCGGCCACCATTTTCATGGCCTTCGTAATCTGCTGCGTGCTTTTGACGCTATTGATGCGTCGTCGAATGTCCCGTAACGTCGCCATCTAAACTCTCAACCCTCAGCTCTCGACTCTGGGCTAAGCTAGGCCACCGACTTTTGGGCCTTGAATTCCTCTTTATGCTCGCGGATGGCCTGCTCTACCTTTTGGCGGAGATCGTCGCCGATTATTTTCTTCTCGTTCAGTTCTGCATAGATCTCCGGATAGCGGGCTTCGACGAACCGGAAGAGCCCCTCCTCGAATGCTCGGACCGCCTCAACCGGGAGATCATCGACATGCCCATTGACTCCGGCGAAAACAATCAGGATCTGCCGCTCCACGGCAAGGGGAACAAACTGATCCTGTTTCAGGATCTCGACCATTCGCCCCCCGCGGTTGAGCTGCGCCTGCGTCGCCCGATCCAGCTCGGACCCGAACTGGGCAAAGGCCGCCAACTCCCTGTACTGGGCCAGGTCGAGGCGGAGGCGTCCGGCCACTTGCCGCATGGCCCTGATCTGGGCGCTTCCGCCCACCCGCGAAACCGACAGCCCCACGTTCACCGCCGGTCGAACGCCGGCGTAAAAGAGATCGGTCTCGAGATAGATCTGCCCGTCGGTGATGGAGATCACATTGGTCGGGATGTAGGCAGCGACATCCCCGAGCTGCGTCTCGATGATCGGCAGGGCGGTGAGGGAGCCCCCACCCAGCTCATCGTTGAGCTTGGCTGCCCGCTCCAAGAGTCGAGAGTGTAGATAAAAGACGTCACCGGGATAGGCCTCTCGACCGGGCGGCCGTCGAAGCAGCAGGGAGAGCTGGCGGTAGGCCGTGGCATGCTTGGAGAGATCATCATAAATAATGAGGGCGTGCTTCCCGTTGTCGCGGAAGTACTCGCCCATGGCGCACCCCGCATACGGGGCGATGAACTGAAGCGGCGCCGGCTCGGACGCCGTGGCTGAGACCACCGTGGTGTACGCCATGGCGCCATGGTCCTCCAGGATCTTCACCACCTGGGCCACGGTCGAGCGTTTCTGTCCCACGGCGACATAGATGCAGAGGACGCCCTCAGCCTTCTGATTCAGGATGGTATCGACCGCGAGGGCTGTCTTCCCGGTCTGGCGATCGCCGATGATCAGTTCCCGCTGTCCCCGCCCAATGGGAATCATGGCATCGATCGGCTTGATACCGGTCTGAAGAGGCTCCTTGACCGGCTGGCGGTCCACCACACCGGGCGCCAACCGTTCGATGGCACGATGCTCCTGGGCCTCGATGGGCCCCTTGCCGTCGATGGGTTGACCCAGGGCGTTCACGACGCGGCCAATCATCGCCTCTCCCACCGGCACCTCCGCGATGCGACCGGTCCGCTTGGCCTGGTCCCCCTCTTTAATGAGGGCGCTCTCTCCCATGAGAATCGCTCCCACATTATCCTCTTCCAAATTGAGGACCATGCCGACCACGTCGTGGGGGAGGTCGAGAAGCTCACCGGCCATCACCTTTTCCAACCCGTAGATGCGGGCGATCCCATCCCCGACCTCAGTGACGGTCCCGACCTCAGCCACCTCCACGGCGGTCTCGTAGCCTTTGAGCTGCTGCTTGATGAGCTGACTGATTTCGTCGGCGCGAATCTTTGCCATCGCCTCACTCCCTCAGCAGATGTTCCCGAAGTTGTTTTAGTTGCGTCCGCAGGCTGCCGTCGTAGACCGTGCTATCTACCTGGACCACAATCCCTCCCAGGATCGCGGGATCGACACGCGTCTCGAGCTGCACGGTTTCCCCGAGCACCTCGCCCATCCGGCGGCGAAGCCCCTCTGCCAGCTTGGGCGTGAGGGGGGCTGCCGTCGTGGCCGTGGCCTGCACCCGTCCCAACTGCTTGTTCATGAGGTCTGCATAGATGTGGGCCGCGGCCGGCAGGGCCTGCATCCGGTCCCGGGCAAGGAGCAGATCGACAAACCGGGCGAGCAGGGGGGAAAGTCGCATTCGCTTTGAGAGGCTTCGGAGGGTCTGTTCCTTAATGCTGAGGAGAATACCGGGGTTGATAAAGAACTGGGCCATGGCGGGTTGCTCTTGCCACAGCGTCGCCACCCGTGTGAGCTCTGCGCCGACGGACTCCAGGGCATTCGCCTCGGCCGCCGCCTCGGCCAGCGCCTTGGCATAGCGTTTTGCCAGTGAACCCGCAATCACGACGTGCTCCCCAGTTCTTCGATGAACTGCTCCGCAAGTCGCCGGTGATCCTCATCCGTGAGACTCCGCCGCACAAGTCGCTCGGCGGCCGTCAGCGAAACGTTGACCGCCTCGCTGCGGAGCTCGGCCTTGGCGCGTCGTACCTCCTGTTCGATCTCGGACCGGGCCTGACTAAGAAGGCGCTGGGCCTCCTCCCGAGACTGCTGGACCAAGCGTTCTCGCTCCTCGGTTATCTCCCGTTCCATCCGCTGTCGGAGGGCCCCTGCCTCTTGGCGAGCCGTCCGCAACGACTCTTCGTACTCCGCGCGCGCTTGGACGACCTCGTCCCGGGCCCGCTTGGCCTCCTCCAGCGAGTGCCGGATTCCCTCCGCTCGCTTCTCCATAAATTGGGTCAGGGGCTTGAAGAGGAACTTGTAAAGGACCACTGCCAGAATAATAAAGTTAATCGCCTGGAGGACAAACGTGAGATCAATGGTAACGATGCTCGGGTGATGTTCCTCGGCCTCTGCGGCCAGGCTGACCACCGGAAGGCCGATGAGTAGAACGCTAAAGATCAGTGCTCCAATCCCGCAACACCTGATGCGGTTCACCGTCTCCCCCTTGCACCCATGGATCCCTCAAGCGATCCGGGCGGCCATTATGCCTCGGGATCTAGGTCACTCTGTCCAGGGTAACCAGCTGCCACAATGGCGACCGGTCCCACCAACAGCCCAAGGGCAATCCCAATTACCTGAACCGGAAGAAACTTCAGAGCCAGGAACAGCGCGATGCCAATCCCGACTAACCTGAGAAGCGAACCACTGACAAGGCGGGGAAGAGCCTTCCGCGTCTCCGAGGTGAAACCCCGGGTGACTGCCTGGCGCAAGAGTTCGAGGTTGGCGACCGCGATTCCACCCCCGATCCCATAGCCAAACGCCCAGCTCCATCCCCCCACAAATAGACAAAAAAGGAAACCGCCCCCAATGAGGATAAGGGCGGTTCGACGGATCCTTTGGCCGAGCGCCTCAGGATGACCCTGCCCACCCGTTCCGCCGCTGCGGGCTTCCCTCGACCAAAAGCGCGACAGATTAGCACGGCCGTTCATTTTGTGTCAAGCCCTTCCCCGCGCTGTCGAATGCACCGCAGCGGAAAGAGAACTGGCGCACCGAGCCTGAAGAAGCATTACGGCTGCCCGCAGCAGGCGCCAGCACTTCCCGGGGACCTCCTACCATTAAATTAAACGAGGGGGTCGCGTGGAGTCCGGCGACGGACCTCATGAATCGTTCCGCCGCCGAGCACGAGATCCGGGTCTTCCCGATCCATAAAGACGACCGCCTGGCCAGGGGTGATGGCGCGCAGGGGCCGCGAAAATTGCACAAGAACCTGCCCGTCCTCCAGAGGTCTTATCTCTGCTTCTCGTGCCGGATGTCGGTACCGGATCGTCGCCAACACAGGCCGCGGTCCGGTCAGCTCCTCGAAGGCGATAAAGTTCACTTGGTCCGCCACCAAAGTGTCGGCGAAAAGATCCCCCTCCCGCCCCACGACGACTTCCTGCCGCGCCGGGTCGAGGGCAACCACGTAATAAGGACCACGACCCCCAATCTTGAGCCCCCGGCGCTGCCCGATCGTGTACAGGGGAACCCCCTCGTGCGTCCCAAGAATTTCACCCGTTGAATCACGGATGATGCCGGGTCGGATCGCTTCAGGAGATCGGTCTCGGAGCAGTTCCCGGTAATCCCCGGAGGGAAGAAAACAGAGCTCTTGGCTGTCGGGCTTATCCGCTGCTCGAAGCCCTCTTCGGGCTGCCAAGGCCCGCACCTCGGCCTTGCGCATCGTCCCCAGGGGAAAACAGACCCGCTGAAGCTGTGACTGGGTGAGACCATAGAGAAAATAGGTCTGATCCTTTTCTGAATCGACTCCCCGCTTGAGCAGAACCCTTCCGGTCGCACGGTCCATCACCGTCCGCGCGTAGTGCCCCGTGGCGATCAACTCTGCTCCCCACGCGAGGGCCCGGCGGAGGAGGGCACCGAACTTCACCTCGGTGTTACAGACGGCACAGGGAAGGGGGGTACGCCCGGCCGCATACTCCTGACAAAAAGGGGTGATGACGTGCGCTTCAAATTCTCGCTCGACGTTGAGCAGGTAGTGCGGGATACCGAGGTGAGCAGCCATCAGGCGGGCGTCTTCAATGGGCTCTGGGGTACAACAGCTGTGGCGGGCATACTCGGTAGGGGCCTGGTCCACACGGCCCCACACTTTCAGGGTCACCCCGATAACGTGGTGCCCCTGTTCTTGAAGTAGGGCGGCGGTGACGGCACTGTCCACCCCGCCACTCATCGCTACAACCACCCGCGTACCCATCGTGAGCCCTAGTGCATCTTCTCTGGGGTGGCCCCTCTACGTGTCCACCTCAGAATCTTCGCCGGCTGGAAGAGCCGGCATCTCGTCCAAGGCGCCCATATCACAGGTACCATTCAGGGTGGCTCCCTCCATCACCACCAGACACGGAGCGCTGATCGTGCCGATGACGGTGCTCGAGGCCAGCAGCTCAACTCGCTTCTTCGCTCGGATGTTCCCCTCGATTCTTCCGCTCGTGACGAGACTCCCTACCTCTATTGTCGCTCGGAGGACCCCTGCTTCTCCGACGATAAGCAATTCGTCCCCCAGT
Organism: Candidatus Methylomirabilota bacterium; assembly: GCA_019456075.1. Classification (GTDB taxonomy): domain Bacteria; phylum Methylomirabilota; class Methylomirabilia; order Methylomirabilales; family CSP1-5; genus CSP1-5. Next base: position 606 of record VRUN01000057.1, on the reverse strand, counting down.
ACCTCGCCCTCGAGTCGCCCGTCGATGCGCACCGTTCCCTGAAAGGACAGAACCCCCTTGAACTCTGTCCCCTCGCCGAGAAAGGCCTTGATCTCTCCAATCTCCCGTCCGTCCTTTTCCCGTCCCATCACACCTCGATCTCCACGAATTGTTGCCCCTTTGACAAAAACACCGATTCAGGTCCGCTCACGCTACCATGAAAGCCTACCCCTGTCAAACCCTTCCACCCATTGATGTTGCGACCTTCCCCTGATATGGTAGATCGCAGCGGGGGTAGCATGCGGGGTAAAAAGATCGGTCTCTTCCTTGTGCTGTTCCCTCTGGCGGCTCTGGCCACGGAGGTGACCGCCCTGCCCTTTCCCGAAGATCTCCTCAGGGGTGAGGAACGACAATCCGTGAAGGAGGTCGTCGAAGAATCGACGGCCCATCAGCAGATGAACGGTCTCCGCCTACCGGGGAGGCAGGATGTCATTATGTATCTCCTGATGCATCCCGACTTTACTGCGAGTCTGGGGCGAGCGGCAGGCGTATCGCAGTACACGGTAGAGCGTCGCGGGGAGGTTGAGTACTGGGCCAACGATCACGAGGGGCTGGAGGGTCTGATCG
>VRUN01000006.1 GCA_019456075.1 Candidatus Methylomirabilota bacterium | reverse complement strand
CAGCGAGACCGGACCAGAGGGAGAGGTGCTCCAAGGCCAACTGCTCCAGGCGGCCCAGGAGGCCAAGGTAGCCGTCATCGGACCAAACTGTCAGGGAGTCAACAACCCGCACCACCCCCTGTGCGCCTCCTGGCCCCTCCTCACCCGGCGAGGTGGGGTGGCGATCATCTCCCAGAGCGGGACCGTCGGGGCCGCGCTGATGGACTGGGCGTCGCAGGAAGAGCTGGGGGTGTCCACGTTCGTGAGCCTCGGGAACCGGGCAGACGTAGACGAGGCCGATCTGATTCACTACTTTGCCCAGGACCCCCATACCAATACTATTGCCATGTACATGGAAGGGGTCAAGGTTGCTTCCAAATTCCTCGAAGCCGTCCGCCAATGTCAAAAGCCACTCGTGATCTTGAAGGCGGGGTGGACGCCCAAGGGACGCAAGGCGGCTGAATCCCACACCCGGTCTCTCGCAGGCCGGGACGAGGTGTACGAGGGAGTCTTCCGTCAGTTCGGGATTCACCGAGCGAGAGATCTGGAGCAGCTGTACGACTTCAGCAAGGCGTTGTCCCATATGTCCCCTCCCAAGGGTCGCCGGCTTCTCATCGTAACCAGCTCGGGCGGCTCCGGCATCCTGGCCACCGATATGGCGGAAATGACCGGCCTGGACGTCGCCCCCCTTCCACCTGAGGTGGCCGGAAGGCTCCGCGAGGTCCTGCCCAAGCACTGCATCGTGGCGAACCCCCTGGACCTCACCGGGGATGCCAACGCGCAGATGTACCGGCAGGTCGTCGAGGCCGCCGCGCCCCACTTCGATATCATCGCCCTGATCTTTGGCGATCCGATTCCCGGCGCCTCGGAGGTGGTCGGCACCGATCCTCTCCAGCTTGTCATATATCTGGGAGGAGCAGAGGTAGAGCGGCAGGAGCGACTCCTCTTCCACCGGAAAGGCATCCCTGTCTTTCCGACACCCGAACGGGGAATTCGAGCCCTGGGCGCACTCCTCCGCTAGGGAACCATAATGACGATTGCTCTTGGCAAGGCGATCCAGGAAGGCCGAAATCTCTTAGAGCCGGAGGCCTACGAACTGCTTGCGCATTACGGGGCACCCGTACCCTCCCACCGGTGTGTCAGCTCGGTCGAGGAGGCCGAGGCCGCGGCGGCGGACATCGGCTATCCGGTCGTGGCCAAGATCGTCTCGCCGGATATCCTGCACAAGACCGAGACGGGGGGCGTCCTCCTCAACCTCAATGATGGGGCGGCGGTCAGGTCTGCCTACCAAGAGATTACGGAGCGCGCTCGCCAGCGCAAGGCGGGAGTTCGGGGCGTCCTGATCAGCCGCATGGAGCCGCCGGGCACCGAGGTAATTGTCGGTCTCACCCAGGACACCCAGTTCGGACCGGTGATGATGTTTGGCCTGGGGGGGATCTTTGTCGAGGTCTATCAGGACGTGAGTTTCCGGGTCGTCCCCCTGGCCAAGCCAGATGCGGCCGCCATGATCCAGGAGGTCAAGGCCTTCCCGATACTCCAGGGGGTTCGGGGAAGCAGACCTGCAGATCTCGAGGGGCTCACCGATCTTCTCATGAAGGTCTCACAGATCGCCGAGGAAAACCTGGAGATCGCCGAGATGGACCTGAATCCGGTCATCGTCTACGAAAAAGGCCTCAGCGTGGTCGATGTCCGAGTCCTCCTCCACCAGAAAAATCCCACCGCGTGACCTGCGCTCATCTACCGGAGACAAGAAGGTGCGTCAAAAGCGTCCCGAGAATTCTGATTTTCCTCGCTGCGCCTGGTGCGGCCTTCCGATCCGATGTAATCCACTTTCCATGGAAGACAAGAAGGCGCGGGTCCGGGTCTACCATGAGGATTGCTACCGCTACGGCCTCACGCTCGAACCTGAAAAGATCGGTTGGACACCTTTCCCCCGCCGCTCCCGGACTTCACCACCGAGGGGATGACCTCTGTCAAAATTCGGCCTCCCTCCCTTCGCCTCTGTCCCATCAGATCTGGCTCTCCGCAAACGACACGTTTCCAGCCGCTTGCATCAGGAAATGCCCCTGAAACGCCGAGAGAAGACCGGTGGGGACCGTCTGGGGGGGAACAGGAAGGGAGAAGGACTATAAATATAATGTAGGCCGGAGTGGGCCTGTAAGCCGGATTCTGTCTTCGCCCGCAGGCGAAGGGTGATCATTCCTCTGGGTCCCGCATTGCTGCGGGACTCTAGCGGCCTACCCGTTCCGCCTGCCTTTCTGGCCATGAAAGCGGGCCGCTCTCATCCTCGCCCTCGCTCGATGAACGACAGCAAGGAAGCGGAACCTATTTGGCCTTGCTCCGGGTGGGGTTTGCCAAGCCAGCCCGTCACCGGACTGCTGGTGCGCTCTTACCGCACCTTTTCACCCTTACCCCGCGGACAGCCTTTTTGAAGCAAGAGAGCAAAGGCTGCCGGCGGGGAGGTATATTTTCTGTGGCACTTTCCCTGGGGTTACCCCCGGTGGGCGTTACCCACCACCCTGCCCTGCGGAGTCCGGACTTTCCTCCCCGATCTACAGATCGGAGCGACCACCCGGCCCACTCCGGCCACCCAACAATATAGCCGGTTTAAACCCGCATGGCAAGGAAAGAATCACTAAAACGGAGAGTCCCCGAGCCGCCGCATCAGGGCTAGACGTCGCTGGTCATGATAAAGAGGGACTGACCGAAGAGCGTCTCGTACCTCGGTCGGAGTCGCTCGATGTTGTAGAATTTGTGGACATCGACGGCCTTCTTGCGCCCCGTCACCACGTCGATCGCGACGTTGTCGTAGCATCCGTTGCGCAGGCTGACGAGGCGCCCCGACGTGCCCGACAGCACCAGGTCCAAGGCGAGGTTGCCGAAGGCCATAGGCACGATCGAATCGAGCGCATCGGGATCGCCGCATCGGACCATGTAGCCGAGCCGCTGGTCTACAACGTTGATCTGGCGCCCGCGGTTGAACTTGGGGGAGAGCTCCTTGAGGCGAGCCGCCACCTGATCGCCGACCCCACCGAGCTTGCGGTGGCCATACTGGTCTCTTTCTTCGCCCTCGAAGGTCATTTCCTCGTGCCCTGTCATCCGTGCACCCTCGGATACCAAGACGACAGCGTAATGGCTCGGATGGCGATTCCGGTCGTACACAAGGAGCTCGGCCAGGTGTTCAATGTCAAAGGGGTGCTCGGGAATCACGCACCGGTCGGCCGCACCAGCCATCGTCGGCACCAGCGCCGTGTAGCCGGCGTACCGCCCGAAGACCTCGATGACGAGGAAGCGCTCGTGTGAACCGGCAGTCGTGCGAAGTTTGTGGGTCAACTCGATCGTCCGGGTGACACATGTGCTGAACCCGATGCAGTAGTCGGTCCCGGGAACATCATTGTCCATCGTCTTGGGGACCCCCACGATTTTGATACCCTCTTCGTGAAGGCGCTGAGCATAACTGAGGGTATCGTCGCCACCGATGGAAATAAGGAAGTCAACACCGAGAAACTCCAGGTTCTTGAGCACGTCGGGGGTAACGTCGTTGACGTCCTCCTTGTACTTGGTCTTGAGGTGGTCCGGGACGAGAATTTTCGGAAGGCGGCTCGGTCGGGTTCGCGAGGTATGGATGAAGGTTCCACCCGTTCGCCCAGTCCGATTGACGACCTCATCATTCAGGACCTGGACGTGGGCGTCATTGTCGGCCGCCTTGTCCGGAACCAGTTCGACCAGCCCGGCCCAGCCACGCCGAATTCCCAGTACCCGATATCCCTCATGCAGGGCGCGAATCGTGATGGCGCGGATGGCTGGATTCAGCCCGGGAACATCACCTCCGCCGGTCAAAATCCCGATCGTGCCTTTGTGTGCTGCCACGCCTACAATCCTCCGTGACGAGTCGCCACATGAAGTTTATCCCAGCCTCGTGATCCATCGCGGAACCGTACCCCTTTTTGCCACCCTCAATGGCCCACGATCAAGGGGAGTCCCCAAGAGGCCGGGGCAAGCAACTTCAGTGCCAAGCCACCTTCCTGCATCTCCTACTAACGGGTTAAGTATCCCTAGCTTAGCCAGGAGATGTCAAGCCATCAGAGGATTTCCCGAAGTCAAGGAACAATGGAGTAACCGCCGTTTGATCGCAAGACCTGACCCTCGATATACACGGTGCCCCTTCACGCCCGCATGGTAAGGCAAGAATCATTCGAAAAGCCGCTTCAATCTGGACTTCGGGGGGGGGCCTCGGCTAAAGTGACCAGCAGAGGAGGATCCAGATGAAGTGGGTCGTCGTGGCCACAATTTTGGCGTTTTTCCTCCTGCTCTGCCTCCGTCTCTTGCGGCCTCTCACGGTAGGGCAGGCCACGATTCACATGGCCCACATGAAGTCCAAAGAGCAGGCCGCTGACGTGAACAGGATCTTACAGGGACTGAAGGGGGTGCTTGACGTCACCGTGGATCTCGAACGACACTTCGCCAAAATTACCTACCGGAAAACTACGGTGACGATCGAAGACATCCTTCAGGCACTGCATGCCAGGGGATTCTGACCAGGAGACAGAAGAAAACATCAAGGATCCACACGGTACCGGTCGTGAGATGGGCCCGCGCGAGAGTCGAAAGGGCCGCCGGTTCCTGGTACAGTAGCGCGAGTGCCGTTCCAACTACTTGTGCCAACTCCCTCCTCAGTCCTCGATCTCCTTCCCGCAGCCAAAGACTTGCCCTGGACGGTGGAGCGACCACCAGCATCCTTGACCTCCCTTTCCGCGCACGCACGGGTGTGGTAGAGTTAGCCTCGATGGGAGAGAATCATGCGGAGCGGACCTTTTGAGGCGGGCGATAAGGTCCTCTTGATCGATCCGAAGGGGCGCAAATATCTCCTGACCTTGCGGCCTCAACATCAATTCTCCAGTCACCTGGGAACGATCCCCCACAGCGACATGATCGGCCGGGAGGAGGGGTCCGTCCTGCGTTCTTCAAGAGGCGCCGCCTTTGCGGCATTCCGCCCCACCTTTGCCGAGTATGCCCTCAAGATGAAGCGGGGTGCCCAGGTCCTGTACCCGAAAGACATTGCGACGGTCCTGATCTGGGGGGACATCTTTCCGGGCACCACGGTAGTCGAGGGGGGTGGCGGTTCGGGGGCGCTGACCATCGCCCTGCTCCAGGCCGTGGGGGAGAAGGGACAGGTCATTACCTATGAGCTTCGGGAAGATTTTCTGCGGCAGGCCAGGACTAACGTCGAGGCTTTCTTGGGCAAGGTGCCCCATTGGATGCCGAAGCTGAAGGACATCTACGAAGGGATCGAGGAGACCTCTGTCGATCGTGTGATCTTAGACGTGCCGGAGGGGTGGCGGGCGGTCAGGCACGCGGCCCAGGCACTCAGACCCGGGGGACTGCTCCTCGCCTTTTACCCGACGGTCCCCCAACTACAGACGATGGCTGCCGCCATCGAGGATGAGTCGCTCCTCGTGCTTCAGGAGGTCTTCGAAACGGTCCACCGTCCCTGGCGGATCCAGGGGTTGAGCGTCCGACCACAGCTCCGCATGGTGGCCCATACTGGATTTTTCATGGTGGCCCGGCGGATGAGCTAGTCCCCTCCTCTTGACCTTCGGCCCTTAGCCCTCCGCTTGCCTGAAGACCTTTTCGTAGACCGCGTGTAAAAGAAAGGCTTGATTTGGCACGACCCTTGCCCCATATGTCCGTAAATCGTGCTGGAGGTGACACATGACTGACCATACACAGGGCGGTGACCCCCGGTTTGAGGTCTACCTGCCGGTTCAGTGCACGACCCCTGGAGGCGCCCGCTCAAGAGGGGTCACGGGAAAGACCCGATCCATCAGTGCCGGCGGGCTCGAAATCCTGCTGCCCGAAACCCTCCCGGTCGGGACGCCGGTTTTACTCCAGATCGGTGACGGAGATCTATTGCGCGCCTACGTCGTCTGGGTAGAGCGCGGCACACCGACCTCCGTGGGGATCAAAGTGCCTCACGGATTGGCCTTCCAGCAATCGGTTGATCCACACCTGGTCCGCCAATGGGTATATCGCGCCGAACGGCAGTCTCACACCCGCGCTCCCGTCCAGTTCCCTGTAGACTACATCGAGGCGGGGACGGCCGGTCGCGGGACATGCATAAACCTGAGCCGCGGCGGGATGTTCATCTCAACGACCCAGCCGGTCCAGCCGGGGTCACAGGTCTCCCTCAAGTTCAACCTGCCGCACCTGTCCCATACCTTTTCAGTTCTGGCGCGAGTCGTGTGGATGCGAAGTGATGAAGTAGACCCAGCTGCCACTATGGGGATGGGAGTGCAGTTCCTCGATCCCAGGCCGTCAGAGACTACCCTCATCGGGACCCTCGTGGATCGCGTGTGCGGCGAGACATTTCCACTGCCGGCGGGTTCCCGATTCGGCCCGCCTCTCCACTAGCCCTCCCCTGTCTTTTGCTCTCCCCTCTGGCGATTCCGACCAGGCCAAAATGTCATGCCGATTTGTCAAAATGTCCCACACCTCTGCTGCAGAGACCGAAACAACCCTCCTCCCATTGGCAAAGCGAAGGAAACCCGCTATAGTAAAACCAGCCATCAGCAGTCAGCGATCAGCGGTCAGCAGCTTTTGAAGCTATCAGCTATCAGCCGTCAGCGATCAGCTTAGGGTGCTCTTGGTAGGTTTGAATTTTTGCTGGCCGCTGACCGCTGGAGAGTTGCTGACGGCTACACTTATCGGTCGTCAGGAGGTGCAGCGCGTGTCGCTCAAAGGAAAGGTGGCGGTGGTCACGGGGAGCACGCGAGGAATTGGCCGCGCCATTGCGGAGGCTTTGATCGACGAGGAGGTTTCAGTCGTGATCTGCTCCCGCCGCCAGCGGGACGTGGATCGGACCGTGGCGGCGTGTCGCGAGCGGGAAAAGGGAAGGGTAGTAGGGATCGCCTGCGATGTCCGGGAGCACGGCCAGGTTCAGCGGCTGATTGACTTCGCCATTCGAGAGCTCGGAGGCCTCGATATCCTCGTGAATAACGCCGGGGTCGCCCACACCGCCTCCGTCGCTGATCTCAAGCCCGAGGAATGGCACGAGATCATCGACACCAATCTCACCGGGGTCTTCTACTGTTGCCACGAGGCCATTCCTCACCTCCGGACGCGAGGAGGCGGGTATATCGTCAACATCGGCTCCCTCGCCGGGGCGAACGCCCACCCGATGATGGCCGCCTACAACGCGTCGAAGTTCGGCCTCCTCGGTTTCAGCGAGGCACTATTCCAAGAGGTTCGCTACGATGGAATTCGCGTGAGTCACATCATGCCCGGGAGTGTGGAGACAGACTTTTCGAGCGGAAAAAAAGGGTGGGCCATTCTCCCCGAGCAGATCGCTGATATGGTGATCACCTTGCTCAAATCCCCGTCCCGAACCATGGCTACCCGGATCGAGATGCGACCGACAAAGCCCAGTCGAGCGTGAACAGGGCGGGCACAGCGAAACCCACGAAGGGATGAGGCCTCAGCCCCCCTATGATCTTCCTAGAACAGGTGAGTCGCGACCTCGTCGCCGCCAGCTGGCTCAAAGCAGAGCTTTCCTCTCCCCGGTTTCGTCCTCGGGTCGTACAGGCCCTGAAACAGTTTCACCTTCCCCTGCGTGCCGTTGAGAGGCCGACCCTGACCAACCGCCGGGAAAATCTCTTGCGACAGCAGGCGTTACACCTTCACCGAGGAGACACCTGGGGAATCCTTCCCCAACACACGCAGTGGTGGCGAGCCGCGATCACCCCCCAAGAATTTCGAAGGCTCCGGGTGATTAACTATCCGACCTGGACCCTTCTTTCCCGCGGCACCGGGCGCCTGTCAGCGGCGGCGGCCGTGGTCGCCAGGGAAACCGTCCCCCCCAAGGCAAAGGGCCGCTGGGCTCAAGAGGCCCATGCGGTGATCACACATGTACGCGAGATCCGAAATCGACTGAAGGGGGCCGAGATCCCGTTTCCACTCATCTTGATGGGGCGTCCCGGGGGAAAGACATGGACGATCCTCGAAGGAAACAAACGGGCAACGGCCATTTACATCCGGTGCTTTCTTACAAAGACCGAGCCCTTTCCCCCGACGATCCAAGTCCTTCTGGGTCTCACCGCCCAGCCGCTCTCGTGCCTCCGAATCGCCTGAACCTTCCCTTACGAATGGGACCCATTGCCGCCGCCTCGCAGGGAACGCTCAACGCCAGCGAGATTCTGCTCCACCCCCGGCATGTTGGGGTTTACCGCTAAGGCCCTCCGGAATAGGTCCCGGGCCTTCTCCAGCCGGCCCAGGGCCAGGTAACACTGCGCTGCCCCACTCAAAGCCCCGAAGTGGTACGGATTCCGGGCGACCGTGGCCTCACAGTCGGCGATGGCCTGCGCATACTCCCCCATCACGTAGTAGGTGGTCGCCCGCTTGTTATACCCTTCGGCAAATTCGGGAGCCCTCTCAATGACCGTGGTGAACTGAGCGACCGCCTCCGCCCACGCGCTCTGGTCCAAGGCGTGGATTCCTTCCTGCAGCAGGGCATCTACCGCTGAATCGCCAGACCGACACCAGATTTGCCACAGCGAGCGCTCGGCAATGGTTCGCACCCCCCAATCCTCATCCTGTAGAGCCTGAACCAGCGGTTCCACAGCCTGAGCCCGGCCGATCGCCCCCAGCAGGTCGGCAGCCTGACGGCGTGCCATATCCTCTCCCTCCCGTAATTGTGTGATCGCGTCCTCTTCGCGCATCCCGACCCTAAAACCAGCAGTCAGCGGTCCGCACCAGAAAGCTAGAAGGCTAGCACGCTAGAAGGCTGGAAAGCCACAACGCTAGTACGCTAGCGAGGTAGAACTCTGGATGTTTCCTGCTTTCCTGGTTTTCTAGCATGCCAGCATGCTAGCTTACCAGCCTGCTAGCGGTTTGCGTCTGATAGCCGTTCTAAGCATGGCGGAGGTGCAGAGACAGGTAGGCAATATGCCGATACACCTCGTGAGCCCCATGCGCCTTCAAGGCGTCCTCTGGAAACAGATGAGCGATACCGATACTGTAGAACCCGAGCTCCCTCGCCGCCACGACATCCTCAGGGCTGCTGGCGAGAACGAAACTTTGCCCGGCAAAGGCTTCAAGCGGCAGCCCGACGACGTCTCCACAGAACGCGATCTGCCCGCGCCCTCGCGGAGCGTGTTCGGTCCCTATCATATGCCCAAAGAAATTCCGCAGCTCCACCTCTTGTATCTTGACATCGGCGATCCGGGACTCTGCCTCGGACAGGGCAAACAGTTGTGCCTCTCGAGAAACCAGGATCTCCAAGAGCTCCCTGGCCCCTTCCGAAACAACCGGCCGTGACGCTGCCACAGACGTTCGAAATGCGGTAACCGCCTCAGCCGTCTCTCCCGGTGGACGGCCGTGCTGGGCAAGGAGGCGATCAAACTTCCCTTCCAGGGGGAGTGCCTCATGGGCCTGGTAGAAGACGAGGGCCTCTTTCGCTGAGATATTGTACCGTCCCTGCAGGAACCGACCGAACTCCCGCCGGTAAAGAATCCCAGGGTTGAAGATCACACCCTCAAGATCGATGAGCCCGAACCGAAAATCGAGGATCCGCGTTCCCATGCTCCCCACATTACTGGGAGGCCCAGATGAGGTCAACTGCCTTCATGCAGACATTGGAAATGGAATCAAAAGGAAAAAGGGCTCCGCGATCCCGCGGGGCCCTCGGAGGAGACGGCGACGACCTATAGATCGAAATACAAGACACACTCGTACGGATGGGGCCGGAGCCGGACCGGATCCACCTCCTTCGTCCGCTTGTACCACAGCCAGGTCTCGATGACGTCCACCATCACCCACTAATCACGAACCACCTAACACCAATCGCGGACCCCAATCTGTGAACGGTGAACCGTGAACCAGGAATCAGATGGCTTCTTCTCCTCGCTCCCCCGTCCGAATCCGCACGGCTTCGTGGCAAGAGAGGATGAAGATCTTCCCGTCACCGATCCGCCCCGTCTTCGCCGCTGCCTGGATGGTCTCTACCACCTGATCACATTTGCCATCCGCAACGACCACCTCTACTTTTACCTTGGGAAGAAAATCAATGGTATATTCCGCACCCCGGTAAAGCTCGGTGTGCCCCTTTTGTCGACCAAACCCTTTCACCTCGCTGATCGTGAGTCCCTGGATGCCGATCTCCGCCAGGGCGTTCTTCACTTCGTCCAGCTTGAACGGCTTGATGATTGCTTCGATCTTCTTCATCGTCCACTCCCCAATTTTTCGAAATCTGCCTCCGCCCGACAGACAGAGGACCTGATCCCATTCTCGGCCTCAACAACGCCCCGCAAGGGAGCAAGCCCTATGCCAATCCTTTTTTCCATTCCCGGACCTCCCAACCCACGGAAAGTTCATGAGAATGCTGGATCTAGCGCTTTCCCCTTTTCCTTCATCACCTTCTGTTCATGCCTACGAATTAAGCAGATATCTATGCCTTGCCCGTTTCATTAGCAGGATCTAATTTGGAGTGAGATTCCTACGCCCCTGCATCCCGGAGGTATTGAGCCGCCTCTTCAGGGGGGGTGGGGTTGATATAGAAACCGGTTCCCCACTCGAAGCCAGCCACCTGAATCAGCCTCGGAGTTATCTCGAGGTGCCAGTGATAGTGGAGACGATCATCCTCTCGGAAGGGAGAGGTGTGAATCACCCAGTTATAAGGGGGATTCGACAGCACCTGTTCAAACCGTTGAAAAGTTTCCCGAAGTATCCGGGCGAGACTCGCATACGCTTCCCGTCGCGCATCCTCAAAGAAGGCATCGTGAGTCCGGGGAAGGATCCAGGTTTCAAAGGGGAATCGGGAGGCGAATGGCGCCAGGGCCACGAAATGATCGTTCACCGTGATCACACGCTTCTTCTGGGTAAGCTCCTGCCGGATCATGTCACAGTACACGCAACGCTCCGTGGAGTCGTAGTACTGCTTGGCCCCATCCACCTCTTCCCGCACCAACTTGGGGATAATAGGCGTCGCGATGAGCTGGGAATGGGGATGCTCGAGCGAAGCTCCCGCGGCTTCACCGTGGTTCTTGAAGATCAACACATATTGCAATCGGGGGTTCTGCTTGAGGTCGAGGATCCGATCCCGATAGGCCAATAAGACATCCTCGATTTGTTGCTCCGGCATGGTGGCCATCGTCTGATCGTGGTGGGGAGTCTCGATGATGATCTCGTGCGCCCCGACCCCGTGCATCCTATCGTATATCCCTTCTCCCTGCCGATGAGGATCTCCCTCGGTCACGAGGGCTGGGAACTTGTTGGCGACGACCCGGACGCGCCATCCCGGGGTGTTGGGGAGCCCGCCACCATTCCGATAGGCCATGATCTCTGGCGGGGTCTCTTCCTCATTTCCTGGGCAAAAGGGACAGGGACCCGCATGTCGACGACGGCGCTCCGAGTTGAAGTCGGACGGGCGGCTCGCGCGCTCCGTGGAGATGATTACCCACCGACTGGTCAACGGGTCTTTCCTGAGTTCCGTCATTGATGCACGTACCCCCTCTTACTGAATATTACCGAGCAGCGTCACCACCGCCTGCTGAACTGTCAGATCGGCCCCGTCAACCGTGAAGGTTGCCGTATGGGTCACCCCGTCCCGTGCCCCTGCATTGACGGCAGCCTCGAGCATCGCCGCTTCATCCTCCGGAGTGTGCAGGAGGCGACGATCGGTAAGAGTTTGCAAGCAGGTCACCACGCCGTAAGCTCCCCAGTTAGAGATAGAGCTCACGACGAGGACATCCGCCCGGATATCACAGGCGATACTTCCCCGGCAGGGACACCGACACCGGCCCGGGCGAAGCCGGGGTCTCACGTGAGGGCCGCCGAGGAGCCCAAAGCCCACCTCGTTTCCCCGATCTCCGACCGCCACGGTGAGGACGCCCCGGTCTCTGGCGCTATCAAACAGCCCCCGGACAGACGCGTGACTTGCCGAAACATCACGGCCCCGCGTATCGTGGATGACCCCCTTCGGATTGGGACCCAGCTTCTCCACGCTGATGAGGGCCGTCGGGCGAAGCTCCTCTAGCAGGCGATACCCTGGGTCTTCCCGGCCACAGGGGATGGGGAGGAGAGAGCAGGCTGCTCGCGTCACCTCTAGCGCCGCGCGAATTGGTCCCAGGTTTCTCTCCTCCGAGATCACAACGGGCCGAGCCCCCAGGCCTAGTTGCAGAGCCCGCCCCAGCACTGCGATTCCCAGGGGACCATCGGTCTCGCCAGCCGGGAGTTCAGGAGGAGCGCCTGCACCGGTGAGGAGCACGACTGCATCCCCCGATCTGACGACCTCCGTCAATCGAGACGCGGCCAACCAGGTAAGGGGAGCCTTCTGGAGCCGCCGCGCCGCCCGATACAACCGCTGCTCAATCCCGCCTTGGACTTCCCGGGGGAAGAGACATACCTGATCCGCCGCCTCACCGATTCTTAGAGCGCCAGTCGAGCCGCTTCCCTTCACCGGACGGTCACCTGCGCCTCAAGGCGATTGCTCACCTGTCCCTTTTCATCGACCACAAAAACCTCATAGAGCCGGGTGCCGTGCTCCGAGGGAGACCGCGCAGGCTCCACCTGTCCTGTATACTCCCGCTTTTCGACGGTGAGGGGCGTCAATCGGCGCTCACCGCTGACCGTGATCGTCTCCTCTGCCGTGCCCTCCGACTGGCCTAAATAGCGTCCGCGGCTGATCACCTCAGGCCGAAGCCCCTTGGATATGGTAAAGTCCTGGACCTTTCTTTTCAGCCCGAGATAGACATCCACGATATCCCCGTCCGTGTCTCGAAAATCGAAGCGTAAAGTTGCCTGCTCCCCCCTCTCGACCTCTCGCGGCTCGATGCGGAGATTGCTGATCCGGGGGACTCCAGGACCACTCGGAGAAGGTTTAAACTTAGAGGAACAGCCGACGCAGAGTCCCACGGCAATGACACACCCCCAAATTGCCACTCCCGTTCTTGCGTGTACCTTCATCCCCCTTGTCTCCTCATGAGGTGGGTTCCGCCGCCTTCCCGTGTCCGCCTCCTCCGGGGGTTCGAATACTGATGATCTCTCCAGCGCGGGCCTGGATATGAAACTTGGAACCGAGGGGCCTCTCCCCACGGGGGGTCACGAGGATACTTTCTCCTCCCTGACCGGATTCTCCTCCTTGGAGCCCATAAGGTCGAAATCGCCTCCGATCCGAGAGGAGACCAACCGTGCAGTCCGCGAGCAGTGCAATATCACGCCGGATCCCATCCCCCCCTCGATATCTCCCCTTCCCGCCCGATCCACGGCGAATCTCGTAGCGGAGAACGCGGAGAGGATAGGCATGTTCCAAGGCTTCAATGGGCGTGTTCCGGGTATTGGTCATATGGGTCTGCACCGCATCCATGCCATCTCGCGTCGGCCGGGCTCCCATCCCTCCGGCGATAGTTTCGTAATAGGTGTAATTCCGTCCGCGCTCCGGATCAGAGCCGCCGATGATGAGGTTACTCATCGTCCCGGCGCTCGCCGCGGGGATGCGATCGGGCAGGGCTTTGGCGAGCGCTCCCAAGAGTACATCCACAATCCGCTGAGACATCTCCACATTCCCGCCCGCCACGGCCGCCGGTGCTCTCGCGTTGACAGCCGTGCCTTCCGGGGCAATCACGGTCAGGGGAATCATGCACCCCGCATTGGACGGGATGTCAAAGTCGACGAGGCAGCGGAAGACATAGAAGACCGCGGACAGCGTCACGGCATACACGGCATTGACACTGCCAGCCACCTGCGGGGATGTCCCCGTAAAATCGATCACGGCCTGATCCCCTCTTATGGTCACGGCCACGACGATCTGAATGGGTTCATCGGTCATTCCGTCATCATCCAGGTAATCTTCAAAGGTATAGCAACCATCCGGGATCCGCCGGATGGCCTCTCGGGTCATCCGCTCGGCGTACGTCTTGAGTTCCTCGATGGCGCGGAGGGTCTCTTCCGTTCCGTACCGGGCGACGATCTCGAGAAGTCGCCTCCGCCCGGTCTCGTTCGCCGCCAGCTGGGCCTCCAGATCCCCCTCCCGCTCGTCAGGAGTCCGCACGTTGGCCAGCAGGAGATCGAGAACATCCTGGTTCAGCCTCCCCTCTTGCACGAGTGTTACCGGTGGGATTCGAATTCCCTCCTGAAAGATTTCCGTGGCCACCGCCATGGAGCCGGCGGCCATCCCTCCCACATCGGCGTGATGGGCGCGGTTTGCGACAAAGAAGAGGGGAGAGGGGCTTTCTTCTCGAAAGATAGGAGAGATAAGGGTAATGTCAGGGAGATGGGTACCCCCCCGGTACGGGTCGTTGAGGACCACCGTATCTCCCGGGCTGACGCGCCTCCCCTGCATCGCACCTTTCACCGCCAGGGGCATCGACCCCAGATGAACGGGGATATGGGCCGCCTGTGCGATCATCTCCCCCCCGCCGTCGAAGATGGCGCAGGAGTAATCCCGGCGCTCCTTGATATTGGGAGAGTGTCCGGTTCGACAC
This sequence comes from Candidatus Methylomirabilota bacterium, assembly GCA_019456075.1. Classification (GTDB taxonomy): domain Bacteria; phylum Methylomirabilota; class Methylomirabilia; order Methylomirabilales; family CSP1-5; genus CSP1-5. The sequence goes on along the minus strand of VRUN01000006.1, from coordinate 26,919 downwards.
AGGGCAACCCCCATCTCTTCGGCGACTGAAGCAAAGAGATTTTTGAAGACCTCCAGTTTGATCGGATCGTATGGTCGCTCCACCGGGATCCCCTCAGGGCTGGCGCGTTTTGAGAAGAAGATTACCCCGCTCGTCCACCTCCCCCTCCCAACCCGGTGCAATCAGCGTGGTGGCGCTCATCTCTACCACGAGGGCTGGCCCATCGATCCGGTTGGCAGCCTGCAGAGTCTCTCGGGCGAAGACAGGAGCCGTGACCCAGCCGTCCTCGAGAAAGACCTGCTTCTCGCCCAGGCAGGCTGCACCAGGATCCGCCGATCCCGCCTCCACCTCAGGAAGGGGTGGGCCCTCGACTTCCCCCCTGACCCGAAGGCGTCCCGTCACAATCTCGGTCTCCCGGGCCGGATTGGCGTAGCCGTAACTCTTCCGGTGCACGTCGTGGAACCGAGAGACAAAGTCTCTTCCGAAGGGGACGCGGAGCTCGTAGGACTGCCCCAGGTAGCGCATGTCCAGGGAGGCTTCCGTGCTGACCGACTCCTCCGCTATCCCCTCATCTTTCATCTCACGCAGGCCTTGTTCCCTCAGGAGGCTCACAACGGCCTCCAGCTCCTCGAAGGGTGTGGTGGCCGTCGGCCGCAAGATCGTCTTGGCGTACTCCTTGACCACATCAGCCACCAACATCCCGTAGGCCGACAGCAGCCCTGCGTGCGGCGGAACCAGCACCCAGGGGATGGACAGTGATCGAGCCAGGGCACAGGCGTGCAGTCCTCCTGCCCCGCCAAAAGAGACCAGGCAGAATTCTCGGGGATCATACCCTCGCTCCACGGAAATGACCCGGATGGCCTTCTCCATGGTGGCAGTGGCCACCGTGACGATCCCTTCCGCCAGTCGGAGAGAGTCCATGTTCACCTGGCGGGAGAAGGCCTGTAAGGCGCCCTCGGCCCGCTCCACATCAAGCCGCATCTTCCCGCCGAGGAATCGGTCCGGTTCCAAACGTCCCAGCGCGAGGTGTGCATCCGTGACGGTGATCTGGTCTCCCCGCCCGTAGCAGACCGGCCCGGGATCGGCCCCGGCGCTCCGGGGGCCTACGCGCAGGGCGCCCCCCTCATCGATCCAGGCTAATGATCCACCGCCTGAGCCCACCGTATGGATGTCGAGGAGGGGAATGCGAAGGGGGATGTCCCCCACCGTAGCCTCTGTGCTGACCCTGAGACCACCATCGACGAGGGAGACATCGGTAGAGGTTCCCCCCATATCAAACGTGATCACTTTCTCAAATCCAGCCTCCCTCGCGATGGAGGCGGCACCCACAACCCCCCCCGCCGGGCCCGAGAGAATGGTCCGCACCGCCTCCTGCCGCGCCGTGGCCGCAGAGATACTTCCGCCATTGGACTGCATGATCCTGAGACGTCCTCCCCCGAGCTCTGCCTCGAGCCGACCGAGGTACCGTTCCATCAGGGGCGAGACATAGGCGTTCACGACGGTGGCCATGCACCGTTCGTACTCTCGGTACTCGGGGAGGATGCGATGAGAGGCAGAGACCGGCACTCCAATCCGCAAGGCCCGATGAAGGATGCGGGCCTCATGGACAGGATTCGCATAGGAACAGAGAAGGCAAATGGCGATCGACTCGACACCCTCCTGACTCAGCCGGTCCAAGATGGGATCGAGGCTCTCATCATCGAGGGGCTCCAGGACCCTCCCTCGGCAGTCCATCCGCTCCGGGACGCCGATACGGTGAGCACGGGGGACCAGGACTGGTGCCCGATCGATAAAAAAATCGTACAACCCGGCTCGATCCTGGCGGCCGATCTCGAGCACATCTTCGAAACCCGCCGTGGTGATCAAGGCGACCTTGGCCCCCTTCCGCTCGAGCAGCGCGTTAGTCGCCACGGTGGAGCCATGGACAAGCTGCCATCTCCCCTCTCCCAAAGCTTCCTGAGAAAGTCCCTGAAGCACACCCCAGGCCGGGTCGTGAGGAGTCGAAAGAACCTTCCGGGTCCAGAGTCTCCCCTCGGCCAAAAAGACCAGGTCGGTGAAGGTCCCCCCCACGTCCACGCCGATCGTCGTCATCCGTTGCCCTCGCCAATACGAGTGGGGGTCTACCGCCGCCAAACGCGCACGTCCGTTACTCTATTGAAAGAGTATACCCAGGGATGCGGACATCGTCCAGAACAAGCTTCTCAGCGTGAGCGCAGGGAAGGCCATCCGTACGCAGGTTGACTGAACGGAGAGCCGCAATGGGCAATTCCCCGTCTGGGGAACCCGGCGCGTTTTACGCGAGAGAGTGGGTTAACTCTTCCTCAGGCAGGTCGGTAATGAACATGTGACCGGGAGCATGGGTGATCATGAACTCCGGCTTCGCATGCATGGCGACGGCCTGTGGCGTCACACCACAGGCCCAAAAGACCGGAATCTCACCCGACCGGATCGAGACCGCATCGCCAAAGTGGGGTCGACCGAGATCGGCAATGCCGATCGTCTCGGGCTCGCCCACATGAACCGGGGCCCCATGAGACAGCGGGAAGCGAGCGGTGACTTCCACCGCCCGAGGGACGAGATGGGCCGGGATCGGGCGCATGGAGACCACCAGAGGTCCGGTGAAATCCCCAGCAGGATGGCACGACTGATTCGTCATATACATCGAGACGTTTTTCCCCTCCTCAAGATGACGGACCGGGACGCCCGCCCTGTGCAGAGCGACATCGAAGGTGAAGCTACAGCCCAAGAGGAAGCCCACCAGGTCTGTCCGCCAGACCTGAAGAAGATCGGTCACCTCCTGCTCCAGCTTGCCGCCGCGGTAAACCCGGTACCTGGGAATATCAGTCCGAAGGTCTGCACTGGGCGCAGCGGTCTTGGGCTCCGCGTCACCGGGATCGGTGACCTCCAGTAACGGGCAGGGCTTAGGATTGCGGTGACAGAAGAGAAGGAAATCGTAGGCCAGGGCTTTTGGCAGGACCACCAGATTGGCCTGCACGTAGCCGTCCGAGCATCCAGCTGTGGGGTCTTGCCACTCGCCGGTCCGAATCTTTTCCCGCATCTCTTTTGGATGAGCTTTGGACGGTACAAACATTGCGGCCTCCCGTGGGCCTTGAGGAGGGCAGGACCCAGGTTCTGTCACGGTTCCCTCTTCTTCTTGCTGATGATGATGACCGTCCTGTACCGTCGGGTCTCGCCCCGCTGATCCGGGATGTGGAAGCCCCCGGGAAAGTGATTCACCCGAACCTCGAGTTCCGGCACCGCTGCCTCCTGTTTGCCTTTCAGTACGAACCGATACGTCTCCGTCCCGTCGGGACTTTTGATGCGTTCAGATTTCTTCCCGATCTTCGCTTCATAAAACCGGGTCACCGAAATGGTGATATCGTTCGAGCCGAAGAGATATCGGGCCACCGGCCCGTCGGTGAAGCTTTCGATGAACGTGGCCTTCGGATAAATGGGGGCACCGAGATTCTTTTCCGAAGGGCGTTTTTGGGCATGGGCGGAGACGACCAGGAGCAGCAAGAGAGCAATACTGGCGACACATCGCTGAATGAGATTCATCCCCTGCCTCCTTCATTCACGCGTCGGTGGTCCGCTCAGGGGCCTGAGGTGATACGGCAGGCACCCCGGCGTCAGCCGACGCTATCAGGATAGGGCCAGGACGACTCCCGCGCAAATCTTTCTTCGTGGAGGGAGTAGCTATAAACGGAGGGAAAGGGGGAAGGATCCGGAACACCTGCGTGCTGTCGAGGGCCTCGATAGACATATGGAGACTCTCGCACCCGTTCGGCGAGGCCTCCCCGAAGGTGTGGACCGGCTCGTCAGGCGGACGCCTGGGGCTGGTCCAGGCTTGCCGCCTCTGTATGCCGCGGCACGGGTTGCACCGTCGCCGCCTCCCACCAGGCCGAGATGCGCTTGGGCCGGGTCACCACCGGCTGCCTCGTGTACACATTAAAAAGGCTCTGGGCACATTCGGCACAGTAGGCTGTGCCCTCAGGGGCATACCCACAGGTGGGGCAACAGAGGCCCCCACAGTGAAGACACCCCCACTCCTCCATCACCGACCGCAACTCTTGTCCACAACCACACCTGCGAGCCATCGAATCCTCCTTACCGAAAAGTGACGCAAACCTCGTTGAAAATCGAATCATTAAACCAAGAGACCCCGCGGCCCAAACAAAAAGCCACGGGACATCTGCCTGTGCCCCGCGGCGAAATTACAGAGCCCGCAGTAAAGGCACTACGGGCTGCCCGCCGGGGCGCAGGCGCCGCGTACACCTACTACTACGAGGATCTGTTCAAATCCAGCCACCGATAAACTCCTATAAGTGTCCGTCGTTCCTATCATCCCATTCCTCTTTATGTCAAGCGTTTTTACTACCCCCCGCCACCCGCTGCCATCCGGCCCCCCTTCCTCAGGGACGCTTCGAGGAGACGGCTTTTCGGGAATAGTCTGCCGCCGCTCTCACCAGTGCTCGGAACAACTCCAGATGGCACCGATCTCGTAAGGCCAAGCGCTCGGGATGCCAGTGCACCCCCAGGACAAATGGGCTGCCTGACACTTCGATCCCCTCGATCATGCCATCCGGAGAGACCGCGCTCACCGTACAGTTGTGGTCAAGAGCCTTGATCAACTGATGATGCTGACAGTTGACAGGCAGAGACTCCTCCTCGATGACCTGATGCAGAAGGGTCCCCGATGTGAGTCTCACCGATGGCATCTCTCCCCCGTCTTGCCACGCCCCGGCATGGAATGCTCCGGCGTCCTGACAATAGGACAAGTCCTGGTAAAGGCTCCCTCCCAACGCCACTGCGATGAGCTGCATCCCCCGACATACGCCCAGGACCGGCAATCCTCGCTCGAGGGCGCCCCGGAACAGCTCGATTTCGAAGAGATCTCGTTTTTCATCAATGGCTCCACATTTTTCGAGAACGATCTCTCCGTAAAAGGAGGGATGAATGTCCTCTCCCCCCGAAAAGATCAACCCATCGGCAAAATCGAGATATGTCGCATTGAGAGCAGGATCATATCCTGGCGTGGGCAAAATGTACGGTATCCCGCCACTTTCGGCCACGCACCCGGAGTAGGCCGCACGAACCCGCTCGTACTGCTGCTCCGGCTGCTCGCCCAGCGGGTCCCTCCCACTGGTAATACAGATGCGAGGTCGTGTGGAAGGCCTTCCGTGAGCAACTCCGTGCTCTTGCCCGCTCACCCCTACCCTCCACCTCTCGTCCCCGTGACGCCTCCGGAACCCCTGAGCACGCCGCCCGCTCTCGCACCGGTGTGCTCTCCCTCTTCTACACTGATCACACCGTTCACCAGCACGTATCGAATTCCATCTGGGTATTGGATCGGCTCTTCGTAGCTTGCCCGATCCGCAACCTTGTCGGGATCAAACACGACCACGTCGGCAGAGTAGCCGGGTGCAATCAGGCCCCGTTCGGCAAGCCCAAAGCGACGGCAGGGGTCAAGCGTCATCTTCCGGATGGCGGTGGGCAGATCGAGGAGTCGTTTTTCCCTGACATACACGCCTAAGATCCGCGGGAACGTCCCGAACGTGCGGGGATGAGGCCGACCCCGGCTCAGCGGACCGACATGGGCCCGGGTCCCGCTATCAGAAGCCACCATCACATAGGGGCGAGACAAGATCTGCTGCAGGTTCTCCTCAGACATCGTAAAGAAAATGGCGTCTACCCGTCCTCCCTCTTCAACGAGCAGGTCACAAACGAACTCCAACGGGTCTTTCCCGGCCAAGGCCGCCGCCTGATCGACGCGCAATCCCTCGTACCGCGTATTCCCTTCCTGCGTCACCTCGGCGATCATGATCAGGTCCCACCGCCTATCGGCGAGTTCTCGATCCAGCCGTTTCCGCACCGATGGTTCCTGCAATCGAGCCACCTGTTCCACCCGCTTTCCCTCGAGCGCCCACGAAGGCAGGACTGCTTGCAGTTGAGTATTGGAGGCCGTGTAGGGATAACGATCAGCCGTGACATCCTGGCCGCGCGACCGCGCCTCTTCAATAAGTCGCAAGGCCTCCGGAAGTTTGCCCCAGTTGCGCTCACCCGATGTCTTGAGATGGGAAATTTGGAGAGGGATTCGGGCCTTTCTCGCGACATCAAGAATCTCCCGAACCGCCTCTAACAGTCCGTCCCCCTCACTTCGCATGTGGCAGGTGAGCACACCCCCTTCTTCCCACGTAGCCCCAGCTAACGTCACTAACTCTTCCGATGACGCGAAGCATGCCGGAGTATAGATGAGACCGGTCGAGAGGCCCAAGGCCCCTTCCCGCATCCCCTCCCGGACCGCCTGGACCATCTCCTCCATCTCTCGAGCCTCGGGTGGTCTTGCGGCTCCCCCCATGACAGAGCCCCGGATGGTGTTGTGGCCGAGGAGGAGGCCAAAGTTGATCGACAGCCCCTGGGCGGCGAGCTGCCCAAAATAATCTCGCACGCCCTGCCATTCGAGCTCGAGACCATAGAGTTCCCGATAGGTCTGGGCACGTTCCTCTCTCCACTCTCCCCAGATCGGCGCTGCGGAATAGCCGCAGTTGCCCCCGATTTCGGTGGTGACCCCCTGGCGAACGGCGCTCTCGGCCCGGGGATTCAGCAGCAGAAAGTAATCAGAGTGGGAGTGGAGATCCACGAAACCGGGACAGGCGACAAGCCCGGGCGCCCGAATCGTCCGCCGGGCTTGGGTTTCGGGGATCTTCCCGACGGCAGCGATCCGGTCCCGGATGATGCCGATGTCACCCGGAAAAGGCGGGGATCCGCTGCCATCGATGATGCTCGCCCCGGCGATGATCAGATCGTACATGATCTCCTCAATTTCGACGACCGACGACCGACACAACTCGATGACCGATGTCCGGTGACGGCTCGACTGAGCTCGCCGAAGTCCGACGACCGAAAGGGCTATTAGCTTTTCGCTGTCGTCGGTAGTCGGTCATCGGATTACGGTCGTCGGTCGTCGTCTCTGAAACCCCTGATACTGAAACTTATCGACCGGAGAACCATCGGGGGCCCGCAGGGTCGCGGTATCCCCATCATTATTCCAGATGGGACCATTCGATTGCCAGTAAAGGATAATCCGGTCCAGGGGATCGGTGACATCGACACCCCGCCCACTCACGAGGAGCACCGAATAGCCGGGCTTCAGGGAAAGGGCGGGGAAAGTGTATCGGTGCCCATACGCGTCGCTCAGGACATACCCCCGGACATCGATGACCTCATCGGCAACACTGGCGATTCGGACATACTCACCGTTCGGGTTGAATCGATCATCGCCAGGGGCGTTGAACTTGAGCGAGGTAATCTTCAACGGACCCCTCACACGTTGCCATATTCCACGCCGCGCGACACGCGCCCACCGCTGCAGCTCAAGGAACCGATCGTAGTACCTGAGGTTCGGCGGGAACGCAAAGACATGGGCAAGCCCCGCCTCGATCAAGCGCGCATTCACCATGTGTCCATCGGCATACACATACGCTAGCAAGCGATGGTACCCATCCTCCCTCACCTCATCCGCCTCGAGACTCACGTGCTTGCCTTCGGTCAGCCGTCGATTCAGGGTGACCGCTTCGGCGAAGTAGGGTTGACCTCGCTCGGGTGCATTGATGCCGAGATACCGAACACGTCTGCCATCCTCGAGGACCGCGGTATCCCCGTCGATCACGCGCTCGACCTTCGAGGACTGCGCCTGAGAAGCCCCCAGCACAGGACCGAGGAGCAGCAGGACCAGACCGCAAAGGAGAACTCGTCGCCTTCGCTTAGAGCAGTGTGATCCTGTCACGGTACTGCTCCTCCAGGCGACGGTTATGCTCGTCCCCCCCGGGAAGGTTGGCGCTCATATAGACCGGAGGACTGAGACCCTCGGCGAGAAACCGCTCCACCACCCCGCAGATGAGACGGTTCATCAGGAACGTTCCGGTGACGACCGAAGTGGGACCGACCTTGCCGCCCCACCCAGGATAGGCCACGGCAGCATCCCCCTCCTCCCCACAGTTATCGAGGCAGAGGTCGGCAACTTCGAAGAGGCGCTTGCCACTTGCGTGCCGGGCCGGGACCGCCCTCGAGTGGGTCAGGGAGGTCAGGGCGATCACGAAGAGTCCCCGTGTCTTGCCTTCAAGAGCCATCTCCACCGGGACGGCGTTGATCCCGGAGTTGGATACCACGATCAGGACCTCTCCGGGTCGGGCATCGTTCCGGTCCAGAAGGATCGAGGCCACCCCGGGGAGCCGCTCTATCCTCCCGCTCACGGCCGGAGGGGTGAGCGGAGACAGAATGGCCTCCTGAATCAGGTTGACCGGGACCAATCCGCCTGCCCGGTGAAAGGCCTCTTGAGCGACCGCGATGGAATGGCCACTGCCGAACACGTGCAACACCCCGTCCCGTTTCAGCGACTCAAAGATGGCCTGAACCGCCTGCTCGAGTGCTCCCTGTTGCGTCTCTTCGATCCGGCCAATGAGCCTCAGCACGGCAGCCGTGTACGGGTCGCGATCCATCACTTCCTCACGAGATCAGTCCTGGAAAATTCCTGCCGGGAATAATCTTGCCCAGCGGAACTGCATGCCGCGCCCCAGTGGCGGACACAAGGTTCCCCGGCTGTCCGACAAGGGTGAGGTAGGCCAGAATGGCGAATGCCGTCGCTTCGACCGCCCCGACCGGAAACCCGATGTCGTCGGTTGTGAGGACGGGACGGGGCGCCAGGCGGGTTCCGAGCGCGCTGCTCAGCCATCGGTTCCGCGCCCCGCCGCCGCAGAGTAGTATCTCATCCACGGCGTGCCGCGGAAAGATGGTGGTCTCAAGGCTCCCGACCACTGCCTCCACAGAGAGGGTCGAGATCGTGGCTACCAGATCGGCCGGTGAGATTCCTTTCTGCTCCGCTTCGACCAGGATCTCTTCGAGCATCCGAGGACCAAACTCCTCCTGGCCGGCACTCCGCGGGGGAGAACGGCGGAAGAAAGGGTGGCCGAGAAGACGCTTGAGGAGGGCCTGATTCACGTTGCCCGATGCTGCCCAAGCCCCATCGGTATCGTACTCTAAGGTCCCACCACTGAGGTGTCGAACCACTCCATCGATCAGGACATTGCCGGGCCCTGCATCGAAGGCCACGATCTCGGATACCGAGGTGTCGGGAGGGAGCAGGGTGAGATTTGAGATCCCGCCGAGGTTGACGATTACGCGGCACCGCTCGGGATGTCGAAAGAGGAGATAATGGGGATAGGGGGTCAGCGGTGCCCCCTCTCCTCCAGCTGCCATGTCCCTCGGGCGGAAGTCAGCCACGGTCAAGAGTCCGGTCCGCTCAGCGATGACACATGGCTCACCAATCTGAAGAGTGGACCGGAGGTTGAATGCCCCCTCGGTGGACGGAATCGGAAGATGGCAGATCGTCTGGCCGTGGGAGCCAATGAGAGCCACCTCGGTCGGGGAGGTGCCAGTTGTCTGCAGGAGATCGAGGGCCGCTTGGGCAAAGAGCTCCCCCAGCAACACGTTGAGATGACAGACTTCGCGGAGGGCGTTGGGATGTTCAGGAAGGCGGAGGATTCGACCTCGAATCCCCGGTGGATACGGACGACGCTCAAAACAGAGGAGACTCACCGCGGGGTTGTCGGACTCTCTGGTGATCTCTACGAGGACCGCGTCAACCCCGTCCGCCGAGGTCCCAGACATGAGTCCAATGACCTTCAGGGACGTTTCCCTCCTGCAAATTCCGCCTTGACGCTGTGTAAGGCATCCCGGTCTCTCAAGAGATCAAGGCCGGTGAGGGCCATGGCCCTCGCCGCCAGCAACATCCCCTCCTCTCCGGAAGGCGAGGCGGCGGCCACGGCGAACTCGGGCATGTGGCAACTGACCTTGGGACCGCAAATGGCGATGGTGGGTTGGATGGTGGGAACGACCCGGCTCACGTTCCCGACATCCGTGGATCCCAGGTCTTCGTCCTCCGGACCCTGATCGACCTCACCCCCCAACGCTTCCAGATTCTGCCGAAAGAGTTGGGCAAGGGCATAGTTGATTTTGTGGGGGTGGTAGTCATGTCCAGCCCGCTTGACGTGGTAACTGGCCCCCGTGGCGCTGGCGGCCGCCTCAAAGCAGCCGAGGACCTTTTCGTAGAGTTCATCGAGGTATCCGATGTCTAGCGCGCGAACATAGAAGAGGGCCGCCGTATGATCCGGGATGATGTTGGGTGCCTTCCCTCCGTGGGTGATGATTCCGTGGATCCGAGCATCGGAGCGCACCTGCTGCCGCAGTGCATTGATGTTATTGAACGCGAGAATGACGGCATCCAGCGCGTTGATGCCGAGATGCGGAGTCGCCGCGGCGTGGGAGGACCGGCCGAAGAATTCCACCTGGACATCCCGCATCCCGAGGGCCTGCTTCACCATCTCGGTCCGGTTGCTCGGGTGAAACAGCATCGCGGCATCCACCCTCCGAAACAGTCCGGACTCTACCAGAGGGATCTTGCCTCCCCCCTTCTCCTCCGCCGGACATCCCACCAGGAGTACGCGGCCAGCAACCTCTCCCAACAGCGCTTTCAGGGCCAACGCGGCCCCCACCGAACCGGTCGCAATTAGATTGTGCCCGCATGCATGGCCAATCTCCGGAAGGGCATCGTACTCAGCCAGGAACGCAATGGTGGGACCCTTTCCCGATCCATAGGTGGCGGTGAAGGCAGTCGTGAGCCCTGCCACCCCCCGCTCGACGGAAAAGTCGTGCTCCTCCATGATCCGCGCGAGGAACGCGGCCGCCTGGACTTCTTCAAAGGCGAGCTCGGGGTGAGCATGGAGAAACCGGCTCACCTCCAAAAGTTCGGGGCGGAGACGATCGACCTCCTCGATCACCGCCTGCTTTTGTGGATCCAGCATTCCTGCCACCCTGCGAACCGTCCTGACGGACAATTGGCTCAAAAGCTACCACGGAACGACGAGAAAAACAAGGCGGACAGCTGATGGCAGCCGATCAGTTTCAAGCGTAACGAGGATCAGGGGCCGACGCGAAGGGGGTTCGTGAGACCGCTTGAGCCGCTTGTGTGTAATGAATGCTCACGACTTGAGACAGCCTCACAGATCCCTCCATCACTGGGCTATTATCGAATGCGACAATGCGTTCTGGTGAACTTGATCAAAGACATGTCCTTTGATGTCGATCGCCTGAAAGGTGCGGCTTTGGCCGTCGATCGTGACGAGGATGAAGTGTTGTCTGCTGGCGGTTTTTGTCAGGTACCAATCTTCCCGGGTCTTTCTGGGCAACGCACCCCAGGCACCATCGCCGAGGTACAACACCCCTCGCGGATCGACCGTGCCGGCCCGAATGAGGTGGGTGCGCTTGTAGGCGTGGTCATGGTGTTCAAAGGCCACATCCAAGCCAAACTTCTCGAACAGAGGAACCCAGTGCTGACGGATTTTCGTGCTGACTCGGTTGTTGAATTTCCGCACCGATGGATAGGCCGGCACGTGGTACACCCCAAAGATGTGGGGCACGTCCTGCCGATTGGCCAACGTCCGACCTAACCAGTCAGTTTGCCTGCCATCGATGGCATGGGTGTGTTCAGAGTCCAGCAAAATCAAACTCATGTACCGGCCAAAATCGACAACGTTGTATCCGCGCTGGCCGGGCATTGCAAATAAGCTGTAGAAATACGGGGCCTTTGCAGGCCGCTGCCGAAACCCCCCTTGAACCTCGTGGTTACCAATAACCATCAGCAACGGGATCAGCCGCCCACGGGACGTGACCATGTGCTTCTTCCACGCTGCCAGCCAACGGTACCATCGCTTCACGAGCTTCGGGTCTCCGTTGGCGTAGGCGATGTCGCCACCAATGACCGTGAACATCGGGTCCTGTTCAGCCACCAGGCGGCGGCACTCTTCAAACCATACGTCGAGTGCGTCGAACGATTCCATCGTATCTCCACCGACGACGAACCGGATCGGCTTGCTTACATCCCGGGGCATGGTGCGAAATGTGAACGCAACAGAATTTGTGCCGAAGCGGAACCGGTACTCGGTCCCTGGTTCTAAGCCTGTCAATTCCGCCACGTGCACAATCCGATCGGAATAAGGCATCGGGTGGTGCGCACCAATGACAGTGTGCCACACCCGTTCGTCGAGCCGCAGGTACTGAATAACATCGTCGCGTCCGCCATCGCTATGCCACTGGACTGTCATTGTCGTCGTCGGGTCGCGTTGCCAGGTCAAGTAGACGGCCGGTGGATCAAACGGCATTGCTCCCTTCTCAGAAGCGGGCTCGGAGACCCCGGCTTGCACACAGGAGAGTGTCAGGCATGCGGCCCCGACGACTACGATCCCCGTTACTCTTGACTGTACCGTCCTCACGCTTGACATTGGTGTGTCCCTACTACGTCTCGCCTAGAAGATACGCGTGTGGTGCAATAGCGTGTTCATGGTGCCCGTTCCGAGATGACGACGCAATGTCCGAGCCTGAGTTGCCTCGGAACTTCATGAAGATTTATCCGGGGAATCAGCGGTCGTCCTAAAGGGTGCTGCGGTAAACGCCGAGAGCCCAGAGGGGGAAGTAGACCGGATAGAGGTGATACTTGAGGAAGAAAACGCGGGGGAAGCCGGTCCCGTTCCAGAAGGCATCGTCCCATGAGCCGTCCGGCCGTTTGGTCTCGAGCAGATACCGAATCCCCATGGCCACCGCGGAGCTCCTGGCCTCTCCCACCGCAAGAAGCCCGAGGAGCGCCCAGGCGGTCTGACTCGGCATGCTCTCCCCTTTTCCGGCCAGGGCAGGATCTGTATAGCTCAAAAGAGTCTCCCCCCATCCCCCGTCCGCATTCTGGCAGCCTTCGAGCCATCGGACGGCCCGTCGGACGTACGGGGCGTTGAAATCCTCCCCGATGGCCCCCAGGCCCCGGAGGACCGACCAGGTCCCGTAAATATAATTGGCCCCCCACCGACCGTACCAGGAGCCGTTCGCACATTGCGTCTCTTTGATGAAGGCCAATGCTCTGGCCGCCTCGGGATGTACCGGACTTTCGCCGCAGGTTCCGAGCGTCTCTAGCCCGCGTCCCGCCAAATCCTCGGTGGGCGGATCGAGCAGGGCTCCGTGGTCGGCAAACGGGATATGATTCAACACGAAACGCACGTTACCCGCATCGAAAGAGCCCCATCCGCCATTCTCTGACTGCATGCCGAGAAACCAGGTGAGGCCCCTGTCAATGGCCTGCTGATAATTGGTTCGACCAGGCATCTGGACTTTCTTCAGGGCCATCAGCACCATGGCGCTGTCGTCGGTGTCGGGATAGAAGTCATTCCGGAATTGGAACGGCCACCCCCCGGCGGGCAGATTCGGCCGCTTCACCTGCCAATCGCCACGCCGCAGGATCTGTTCCTGAAGCAGCCAGGTGGTGGCCGTCCCCAGCGCGGGGTCGTCTGGGGCCAGGCCAGATTCCACCAGGGCGTTCATCGCAAGGGAGGTATCCCAGACGGGCGAAAGACACGGTTGAAGGTGAAACCTGTCGGCCTCCTCGATCCCCAAGAGCTCGATCTCTTTCAACCCTTCGGCCATCTTCGGGTGGTCCTCAGAGTACCCCAGGGTGTGCAGGGTCATCACCGCACTGGCCATGGCTGGATAGATCCCCCCGAGTCCCCCGGGTCCCATCCGCGTCAACATCCACGCCAAGGCTTGCTGGCGTGCCCGCGCCCGGAAGGGGCGCGGGGCCCACCGCTCCAGTCCGGGGAGCACTGTATCCAGCCCGATGAAGAAATTCTTCCAGGAGAGAAGCTCATCGGTCAGGGGAAACCGCAGATCGGCCGCCGCCCGGGACGGAATGTACAGTTCATCGAGGGCCGCCTCCGGCGGGATCGGACAGACCGGTTTGAGATCCATGAGGACCAGCAGAGGCACAATAACCGTTCTGGACCAGTAGGACACCTCGTAGAGGTTAAAGTAGGACCAGCGGGGGAGAAGCATAATCTCGACCGGCATGGTTGGGACCCCCTGCCAGTCGTATTGTCCGAAGAGGGCCAGGGCGATCTTGGTGAAGACGTTGACCTTGGTCACCCCGCCTTTCGCCAGGATGTTCTCCCGGGCCCGGAGCATGAAGGGCTCATCAGCGGAATGTCCCACCAGCTTCAAGGCGAAGTACCCCTTCACCGTCGCACTGATATCGCTCGGGCTCCCCGGGAAGAGATCCCATCCCCCATCGGGCAGTTGCTTGGCTCGAAGGTAATTGGCGGCCTTTCGTTCTCGATCCCGATCCACCCGATCCAGGAAGTGACGGAGCATGATGTACTCCGACGTCAGAGTACTATCCGCCTCGAGTTCGCCAAGCCAGTACCCCTCAGCATGCTGGAGGTTTAGGAGATACTCCTGAGCCCGACGGATAGCCTCTTCCAACACCTGGACGGTGGGCCGGTCTCCGGTCGTTTCAGGTGACAAGCTTAGCCTCCTTCCCTCGATCCCTTCGACGGGACCAGACCGGTCACTTTAACACAATCGAGATCCCGATGAGGAACAGACTCGAGTTGATGCCGAAGTTCGGAAGTTTGGTATCGGCATTCGAGATATGGTGGAACCGCCATTCCCCCGTAATCGCCGTTCGGTCTGAAATGAAATAACGAAGCCCCAATCCGGCTTGGGGCGCGAAATTCAACCCGTCTGATCTCTTCTTGAAATCCATGTCCACATAGAGGAGGCCTCCTCCGACCTCCAGAAAGGGAATGACCTTCCAATCGGGGAGGAAGTTATACCGGATCAGTCCAGTCAACCCAACCGCAACGCCGCCTTTGGGCTCAAAGTTTCCGATGAATGTCCCTTCAAGCACCAGCTCGAAGTTGCCTCGCCACCAGGAGTCCCCGCCGATGGGGTGGGTGATTCCGATGCCCCACTGCGGGGCCGCATAGATATACTGGATTTCCCTGAGCTCTTCATCCCTGGTTCCTCCGATGCGAATGGGAAACCCATATCCGACCACCATCCCGACCTCCTGTGTGCCCAATCCAAAGAGACGTGCCGGGAACTCTGCCGCCGCCTCCTGGGTGGCCGGCGACCTGGATCCAGTGTCTGCTGCCCACCCCCCTCTTGGAAGAAGCATCGCCAGGGCCGACGCAAACAGCACGAGCCTGCACGGCAGTCTCATTTGCCGCTTCCCTCCATTGGTTGAGGCCAACAGGCATCATTGCTCATCCCTCTTCACGCGCATTTTCTTGACCAATGCATCGAACGAGGAGGTCCGGATGACTTTGTTGAACTGCGATCGATACACCCTCACAATGCTCACCCCGTCGATCACGACATCGATCAGCTCCCACTGGCCATGGGGGCACTGCACCTGATAATCGACCGGCAGGCGATCGCCCCGCGCGTCCACGATGACCGTGTTAACGACCGCGCGTGTCCGGTTCACCGATTCTCCGGTGTACATCGTCTGCCGATCCGGCAGCGACTCTAAGACCATCTGGCTGTAAGAGATTTCGAAGAGGTCCCCGAAGAGGTCCACGAATCCTTGACGCTGCTTACGGGTCAGCTTGTCCCAGTGGGAACCCAGAGATCGCGCCGCCATCTCCGTATAGTTGAAGCCGGCGGCAATTAACTTCCGGACCTTTTGTTTCCGCGCTGCTTCCTTGTCCGGACCCTGCAAGGCGGGATCTCTGAGAATGTCCATAGCCCCCTCCAGGGTATCCCGGACCCGATCGATGGGCGCCCCCTCACCTGCCCCCAGCGAGACCGGCAAGACAAATCCCAGCAAAAGGATCCCGAGCCACAGCGTGCGGCAACAGGAAAAACCCCGCGGCCCTTCGGATCGCCTCATCTCACGGTCCTCCGGGGGCGCTGCTCATCGGCGCTCCCTCCCTCCCGGCACATCCCAGGGCCCTTTGGAGGAAGACAGGGCCGGGGCCGGCTGAGGAACCTTTTCCACTGGTTCAGCCTTCGTTCCACCGTAAATGGTCCAAAGGAGGGCCGGCAGCACCGTGAGTGAAGCCAGCAGGATGCTCCCCACCCCCACGGACAAGAGGAAGCCCAGGCTGAAAATCCCCCGGTGGTTCGCCACCATAAGGCTCCCAAATCCCACCATGGTTGTGCTGGCAGAGAGGAAGACTGCCCGACCCGTGCTGTTTGCGATGATCGAATCATTTCCCCCCTCCCGTTGACACCGCTTGACGATGTGCAGACCGTTCATAATCCCGTACCCGACAATGAGCGGGAGGATAATGAGGTTGGCCAGATTGAAGTTGATCCCGAAAAGCTCCATAAGGCCAAGGGTCCAGGCCCCGCCGACGACGAGAGGGAGCAGGGCTAATAGCAAGTGTCCCACGCTGCCGAAGGACCACAGGATGACCACCAGCATCGCGGTCGCCGCGTACAGACCCCCGAGAAGATACCCCCTCTCCATGCTCTGGCCGTACTCCCAGGCCGTGATCGGATTCCCAATGGCATTCGGATCGACGGACCGCACCTCCCTCACAAACTCCTGGACGGATTCCCGCCCCCATGTATTCCCGTGGGGAAACACCTTCAGGAGATAGGTCCCCTCTTTGCCGATAAACCGATCCCGTATGTCTTTCGGCAGGTCCGCCACGGTCATGAGGCTCGCCCGGAGATTTTTTCGGAGCACGGCAACTTTCTTCTCCAGGTCGCCAAAGAGCGCGGCCTGGTACGAGGTCAAGTCCTGCGTCAGCCTGGCGGGATCACCCTTCGCAAGTTTTCCTTGTACGGCCTCCACGAGCTGCCGCGCCTCCTCCAGCTCTTTGTCCGATGCAGAGGGAGAGCCCCCTGTATCCCCCAGCTTGAATCGAATTCTCTCAAAGGTTTTTTGTAGTCCTTCAAGGTCCACTGGCTGCAACGTCCCAAACGTGACGGGAAGTTCGGCCAACAGGGGTCCAAGCGCTTTAATAGCTTCCTTCTTACCCGCCTCCGCCTTCGGGAGGAACGAGAAGATCGTCTGGACCCGATCCACCGAGGGGAGGGCGTCCAGGGCCATGGCTTTTTTTTCCACCTGCCCCGGAGATTGGGCCAGGACAACCCCATACCAGGTAGAGGTTCCACCCCCTTCGAGGAGCCGAAGTTCCCAGTCCACCGACTCGGTCCCCTCCGCTTGAAGCTCCAATAGATTGAACTCGAGCTGAATCGTGCCGAGGGCAAAGAGAGAGGCCATGGCGAGGAGTCCTGCCCCGGTTATGATGATCCGCGGATGGCGACTCCACCGTTCCATAACCGCGAGGAACGACACCGACGGGGAGGCGACCCAAGCGCCCGCCCGCCGCTCATGGAGGATCAACAGCGCGGGCAGCACTGTGAATGCCGCCACGAGGCAGAGGAGCAAGCCGCTGCCAGTGATAAAGCCCAGCTCCACCAATGCCTTAAAATCGGTCAGCAGCAGCGCATAAAAGGCGATGGCGGTGGTCACCGCCGCGGTGACGATATTCCCACCTGCCTTCATAAGGGTGGCCTCGAGCGCCTCCGGCGCAGCGGCCCCCATCCCCCGTTCCTCCGCGTAGCGTTCCAATATATGAATGTTGAAATCGATCCCCAGACCGATGAGGATTGGGATAAACATGGCGGTCAGAATGTTGAGCGAGCCGATGGTCAGGACGATGAACCCCAAGGTCCAGGAAACCCCCACGGCCATGCTCAGGAGACCGCGCAGCGGCACAGCAAAACCTCTCCAGAATAGAAGAAACAGCAGGGCGACCCCCCCGAGGGCGACGATGGTTGCCACCATGGCGTCCCGTTTGGCGGTCACCATCTCGTCCGTCCTCAGGGCATCGGGCCCGGTCACACCAGCCTCTATGCCTGGATAATCACGGCCGATCTCGGCGATGGCGGTCCGGATCCGGCGGATTCCCTCTTGCTTTGGCGACAGCGACCGCTCGTCCGTCCCACGGATCTGGGCCAGGAGGATGAGGTACCGCTTGTCCTCGGTGAGCAGGTACCCTTCCGAGACCGGCTCTTCTCCCGCCCCCAACCACTTCCCCCAGGGTGACGTCAATGATCGGATGCCGCTCACGCTGCTATTGACCTGCCGGAGGAGGGAATTCAAGAAGACAAGATCGATCTGCGCGGACTTCTCCTTCTCTTCCAGGAAGCCGGTAAAGAGATGCCCCACCAGGGCCTGACCCATCTCCTGATTCATTGCGTGAAATAGGGTATTCAGTCCCGGGGACGTCGCGAGATCCCGGATCAGCGTCCGGTGATCCTGCAAACTCTGTTGGAGCTTCTCCAACTCCTTCCGAGACAGATACTGGAGGGCATGGGCCTCGAAGGGAGCGGCGTCAACCCGATAGAACAGTTCTGCGATGTGCTCGCGATCTTTTTGGAGCCGTGCGGCCAGGGCAGAGATGAACTGCTTGGCCCGGGGAAGATCAGAGGCATCTACCACAACAACGATGCGGTCTCGGTCCCCAAATTCCCGCTTATAGGCCTGCTTCAGCTGCAAGAGACGGTCACCAGAGAAGACCAGTTCCATGCGACTTGGGCGAATCTCGAGCCATCGGGTTGCCGCCAGGAGGGAGACAAAAGCAAGCAGACACGCCACGAACACGATGAGACGGGGATGCTTCAGGATGAATTGAGACCAACGCCCAGCCATGACCGCTATTGCACCTCTCGGCGACTCCAATTATCGTTTTGGCGGTGAGTCGATTTCCTCCGCTTCGGTCTCCTGCTTGATCCGCATTTTCTTCACGAGTTCCGCGTAGGAGGATCGTCGGATGATCCGGTTGAACTGGTTCCGGTAATTACTCACCAGGCTGATGCCGTCGATCACCACGTCATAGACTTTCCACTCGTCGCCACGGCGAATGACTTTGTACTCAATGGGAATATCCACATCCTCTTTCTCGCTCACTATCTCTGTGGTGACGAGCCCAAACTTCTCATCCACCTGCTCTTTCGTATACAGGATTTTCTCATCCACATAGCGTTCGATCTTCCTGCGGTAGGACAGCTCCAACAGATCGGCATAGAGCTTCACGAACTCTTTCCGCTCCTGGAGAGTCCGCTTGCGCCAATGCACGCCTAAGGAGCGTTTCGCCATCTCGTGGAAGTCGAAGCGGGCGAAGATGACCTTTTTCAGCTGTGTCCCCCGCGCTTTCTCCATGTTCGGGTTCTTTAGCGTCGGGTCTTTCAAAATCTCCAGGACCCTGTCAATCGTGGATTTTACCTGGGCCGTCGGTCCATTATCGGCGATGGACAACGACGAAAAGGCCACAAGGCTTATCCCGCATAGGATCAAAGTCTTCCGCATCACCTGCCCCATCTTTTCGCTCCCTGGCGAGCCCACATCTCCCGGGTCGCCCCCGCGTTCCCTATCGCGCCGGATACTGCCTCACGGCCTCCCCGGTCGCAAAGGACAGGTTGGCGAGGGCGATGCGCTGATCGTGGACGGCGCGGAAGTTTTCGACCCGGAACTCGGTATAGGCAATGAACGCCTGGGTGAGCGACGTGGTATCACCAATCCCGAGGTCGATGTTCGCCACGGCGGTCACCAGCCATCGCCGGGCATTCCGGTAGGCCCGCCTCGTGTTCTCGATGTTCTTTTGGGCAGTCCGGAAATTCGCGTATGCTTTCCGCACCTGCAGAGGGATCCCTTGCTCGGCAAAATCCTGTATGTGGACAAGCTTCATTCTATCTGCTTGGGCCTCGTCGATCCTCCCCTGCGTGATCCCGAAGTCGAAATGCCAATTGAGTCCGACGATCACTCCGCCAACGGTGTGTTTCAGCGGATCGGTAATGATCGGGACCTGACTCCGATCCCGATTGCTCGCCCCAGCAATATCACCCAAGAGCGCGGCGTAGAAGACTGGATACTGGTCGGCAATGGCGGCCTGCACCAGAGCCTCCCGGGCCTTGATCCCCTCCTTGAGCTGCACGAACTCCGGGCGGAGCTCCTTGGCGGTTTGCAAATAAGATTCGATGCCCTTCAGATCCATCTTGCCAGGTGTCAACTTTTTATCCGCCAATTCGAATTTCACTCGCGCTTCGAGCTGGAGGGCTGTGCGAAGCGCGTCCAGGGCCAGCGTGTACCCCTCCTGGGCATCGGCAATGCCCTTGTCGATCCTCGCGACGAAGGACCGCAACTGGTATACATCACTGAAGGTGGCTGCAGGGGACCCCGCTTCCACACGCCGTTCAGCTGTCTTCAGGGCCTTCTGAAGATCCTCCCGGAGGCCTTTGAGAAATTCTCGAATATCACGGGCCAGCAGAGCCCCGTAATAAAACTGCTGGACCTGCAGGGTCACTTCGGAGGCCGTCTGATCCACGGCCGCCTCACTCACCCGCACACCTCGGGCGGCCGCCTCCCGGAAGGAACTGATCTTCCCGAAGGTGTATATCGGCTGGACGACGCGGACCAGGGCCCGGCCGAAGACACCGTTGATATTGAGGTCTCCCGTCTTCGTCTTGGAGACGATGGTGCCCGAAGAGCTGATCAGCTCCGACTCGGGAGACGGACCCGCGAAAAGGTTGGCCTCGAGTTGCGCCCACCGTGCGGAATCGGCCTGTAACTTCTGGGCGCGCCTTGCATCCACGCCGGCGCGGGACTCTTTAATTCTGTTGTCCACGGCAAGCGTACCTTTGATGGCATCCTGCACACTGATGACCAGCTTCTTTTGTTCACCGGGCGGTTCACCCTGAGCGCCTACCGATAGAGGCGCCAGCAGGATCAGGACACCACAGATGACGGACACGAGGGAGGCGGCCATAATACTCCTCCTTGGCAGCGTGAGGGTTACTCGGCCTTTAAAATTTGCCAAAGATGATATTCCCGATAAGATCTTCGAGATCAATAGGCGGTTCGGTCTCGCGGATTTTGCCTCCGGGGGAAATGATCTCATCGGATGCTCCGGGACTCAGACGCATATACTTTTCACCGATGAGCCCCTTTGTCTTGATGGAGGCGATCGTATCCTCCTGCAGTTCGACCCCACTGTCGATGCGCATGGCGACCCTCGCCTGGTAATCGATCAATGAGATACCCTCGACCCGACCGATCTTCACCCCGGCGATCTCCACACTGGCCCCTTCTTTCAACCCTCCAGCGGTGGGAAAATCCGCGTACACCGTGTATCCGGACACCCCCAAAACCTGCATCTGGCCGAGCCGAATAGAGATCCAGCCGAGTGCGAAGATACCCAGGAGCAGGAAAACACCCACCACGACTTCCAGACCCCCTCGTTTCATTGCGCGCTCCCTTCAGTCCGGCTGGATCGGCCCCTCCGGATCACCCGTGATGAACTGTCGGACCACGGGATTGGCAGAAAACTGTATCGCCTCTGGAGTCCCCGCCTCGACCACCACCCCGTGATGGAGCATTGCTACGCGGTCGGCAAGACCGAAGATCTCGGGGATCTCGTGGCTGACCAGGACAGCCGTAAAACCGATGCGCCGATGAAGATCGAGGATCAGCCGATGAATCGCATTAACCATAATCGGATCGAGACCGGTTGTCGGTTCGTCGAACAGGATAATCTCCGGCTCCATGGTCAGGGCGCGGGCCAGTGCGACCCGCTTCCTCATCCCTCCGCTCACCTCGGCGGGATACTTGTGGCCCATATCTGCGAGGCCTACCTGTTTCAAAAGGGTCAAGGTCTTTTCCCGGATGGCCTCCTCGAGTAGCCGGGTCTTCTCCCGAAGCGGAAAGGCCACGTTCTCAAAAGCGGTTAACGAATCAAAGAGCGCCCCTCCCTGAAAGACCACGCCAAATCGCTCCCTGAGTTGGTCGAACGCGCGTCCTCGGAGCTGGGTAATGTCCACGCCGTCGATAAAAATCTGGCCCTCATCCGGCTTCAGCAGCCCCATCAGGTGCTTCAGGAGGACGCTCTTGCCTCCGCCACTCCGCCCGATGATGACCAGGATCTCCCCCTTCGCGACCTGCAGGTCCACGCCCCGGAGAACCTGTTGCCCCTCGAAGGCCTTATGCAAGTTGCGGATCTCGACCATTGCGCCCCGCAGCTATAAAAGTACCGAACCGAGAAAATAGTCCCAGACCAGGATCAACACCGAGGACAGAACCACCGCTTGCGTGGTGGCCCGGCTCACCCCCTCTGCCCCGTGACTGGTATAGAACCCCTTGTAACAGCAGACCCACGTCATCAGCAGCCCGAAGCTCAGCGATTTGAGGAAACCCTGGGTGATGTCTCGAAGGTCCACGTAGGTTTCCATCTCCCCAAAATAGGTCCCCCCCGCGACGCCTAACAGCTTCACACCGACGAGATACCCCCCGTAGATTCCCACCAAATCGAAGATAGCCGTGAGGAGCGGGAACACGATAAGGCCGGCCAGGATGGACGGGACGACTAGGTATCGCATCGGGTTTAACGCCATCGCGTCCAGCGCATCGATCTGCTCGGTGATGCGCATGATCCCGATCTCAGCCGTCAAGGCGGAGCCGGCCCGCCCCGTGACCATCAAGGCGCAGAGGACCGGGCCGAGCTCGCGGATCAGGGTCAAGGCCACCACCGACCCCAGGAAACCCTCGGCCCCGAACTTCCTCAAGGTATAGAACACTTGCAAACCGAGGACCATCCCGGTGAAGGCTCCCGTGACGACGATCACCAAGAGGGACTTCGCCCCGATGAAGTGGATCCGGGCGATCATGCGCCGCCACTTGAGAGGAGGGAGAAAGGTGTAGAAGAGGGCAGAGCCCAGAAAGATCACCATCCGGCCCCCTTCGCGGAGCGAATTCAAGGTCCATCGGCCGAGGAGGCCCAGGATTCTTATGGCCGTCCCTCACGAAAGGAGTGAGCTTCCACCGCACGAACTAGCCCGATTCCGGACAAAGAGGTCACATCTTACCTGCTACGGGATGCGGTCGCAATCACGAAAAGTAGTATAGAAATACGCCATATGTCAAGGATGAGCGGTGGAATTTTCGGATCCGCAACACGGGCACCAATGCGAATATCGTCATTGGGATTGGCCTCCGTACGTCCCCCTCCAGAGGATGATTGGTGGCGAAGACGAGCCGAACGCCGTCCCTCGTCCCGGAGGATTTTTCCGTTGCAAAATCCTTGAAACCACTATAGCCTAATTTCTTACATTTACCCCCATCTCACGAGGATACTGATGGACTCTTTCCTTGCCCTACTGGTCGGGACCATTGTCTTGCGCCCGTACGTCTTCATCTTTCTCTTCCTGTATCTTTTCGCTGCCGTCGCGGATATGGGATGGCGGCGGACCCTTGTATTCACTCTGGTGGGGTGGAGCGTAGCCTTCACCGCCGAATTCTTCTCTATCCGGGTGGGAATCCCCTTCGGCCTGTACCACTACCTGCCCACGACCGCGGACCAAGAGCTCTGGATCGCCGGTGTCCCCTTCATGGATTCCATTTCGTTCGTTTTCCTGGCTTACGCGAGCTGGGCCCTCGCCTCCCTGGCGCTGCTCCCGGTGAGCGTGGAGGGGAAGGGACGGTGGACGCTCTCGCTTCCGCACCGTGGCCGATTGAGCCCGCCTGTCCTCCTGCTCACTGTGGTCCTCTTTGTCTTGATCGATGTGGTGGTAGACCCCCTCGCCGTCCGGGGCGATCGCTGGTTCCTGGGCCAAATCTTTTACTACCCCGAACCTGGGGCCTACTTTGGGGTCCCGGTGTCCAACTTTGTGGGATGGGGGGTGGTGGGGTGCGTGATCATGACCCTCTATGCGCTCCTCGAGCGCCGGGTCAAGGGCGGATTACCCCGGTGGGCGGTACGCCTTCCCCTGCGCCCCTTGTATGGGCCGATCCTCTATTACCTGGTCCTGGGGTTTGCACTCACCGTCACGTGGCTGATCGGAGAGAAGACCCTGTTCCTCGCCGGTCTCTTCATCTACTGCCCTGTGACTATCCTCCTGGCGGCCACGATGGCGGCGCGGTGGCGGGACAGCCAGAGGTCGTCCGGGGGGAATCTTCAGCATTGGCAAGGTGTTGTAGTAGGAGGAGGCATGCCCCCGAACAGCAAAGGGTCTCTTCCCGTGAAGGTCGTCTGGAAGGACCCTGAATAGGCGACGAGGGCTTCGACAGGGCTCAGCCCGAGGGTCCTCGACAGGCCTGAGCGGGACAGAAGCGGGCCAAAGGAGGGAAGACCAACATCATGGCAATACCTCTGTCACAGGCGCTCACGGTGACAACGTACGTCCTTCGACAAAAGTTGCGGGGGAATAAACACTATCCCCTCGTGCTCATGCTCGAGCCCCTCTTTCGCTGCAATCTGGCCTGTGCAGGCTGTGGAAAGATCCAATACCCCGAACACGTATTGCAGAAACGCCTCACACCGGAACAGTGTTGGGCCGCCGCCGATGAATGTGGGGCACCCATCGTCAGTATTCCCGGCGGTGAGCCCCTGATCCATCCCGAGATGCCCGAGATTGTTCGAGGGTTGGTCGAGCGCAAGAAGTACGTCTACCTCTGCACCAACGCCCTCCTGATGGAGCGGAAACTTCCGGAGTATCCACCCTCCAAATACCTGACGTTCAGCGTCCACATGGACGGCCTCAAAGAAGAGCACGACATCGCCGTGTGCCGCGACGGCGTGTACGATATTGCGGTCAGAGCAATCAAGGCAGCGATCGAGCGAGGCTTCCGCGTCACGACCAACACCACCCTGTTCGAAGGTGCCGATCCCGACAGGGTCCGGAAATTCTTCGACGTGATGATGGATTTAGGGATCGAGGGGATGATGATCTCTCCGGGGTACAGTTATCAGAAGGCCCCCGACCAAGAGCACTTCCTTCGGCGAAACCGCATTAAGGAACTCTTTGCGGCCATTCTCAGGGATCGCAAAAAGCACTGGGACTTTAACCAGTCTCCCTTGTTCCTCGATTTTCTTATGGGGATCCGAGACTACGAATGCACCCCGTGGGGAAATCCCACTTACAACATCTTCGGATGGCAGAAGCCTTGCTATCTGTTGCAGGACGGCTACACGACGACCTTCAAGGAATTAATCGAGACCACCCAGTGGGACCGGTACGGCACCGGGAGTAGGAACGAAAAGTGCGCCGACTGCATGGTCCACTGCGGGTACGAAGCCAGCGCGGTGGATGACACCTTCGGTTCATGGTCGGGATTTGCCCGGACCGTGAGGCTGACGCTCCTTCCGAAATCGTAAGAGGAATACATCTTCATGCCCCAGGAAACGAAAGCCCACGGATTCGAAAGACCGCGGTGGGAAGGTCGCTCTTTCCGTCCTGCGAACCACAGCGAGTTGTGTGAGGTGATCGAGGCAGCCTTTGATTATCGGGGCGATGTCACCTTCCACCTCAAGGACGGAACGACGATCGAAGGGTACGTCTTCAACCGCGACGCGCAAGCGCCCGAGCCGTACGTTCAATTTTTTCCTAAGAAAGCCTCCGGCAACACGGTCATACAGTACGCAGATATCGTGGCCGTCGAATTCACGGGGGAAGACACCGCCTTTGGGAAATCCTGGGAGGGCTGGGTCGCCAAGAGCGAGGCGTTGCACAGGGCCGAAGCAGAGCGGGTTCGAGCCGAGGCGGAGGCACGCGGGGATCTTTAGGAGTGATATTGCCCGGGCCCGTGATTCCTCGCCGCGGCGCCTCGCCATTTCTAGGGAGCGTTCCCGGGGAGCCACTCGGAACATCCCGGGTGGTCGGAGGACGGTGAGGTGAGCAATTCCCAATTGGCTCCCGGCCCGGCGGCCATTGTCGTGGCCCTTCCTTGGGAGGCCACCCCGATTGCCAAGCATCTTGGCCTCCGCAGGGACGGGGTGCACGCGGAGGTTATCGAGTACCGCGGCCAGGAGGATCGGGTGCTCCTGCTTCAGGCGGGGATAGGCCCCCGTGGAGCAGCCCGGGCTCTCGTCCGCCTTGACAAGCCCGCCCTCATCCTGTCGGCAGGCTTCTGTGGAGGAGTGGGGCCCGGCCTTGATCTAGGGGACGTCGTCGTCGCGTCCCATGTCATGCGCAATACCGACTCTTTTCCCGCCGAGCCCCTCGTCCTGGAGGCAGCAACGCGCGCCCTCAAGACTATCGGTCTCCCCTTTCATGTGGGTCCCATTCTCACGGTGGATGAAGTCGTCACCCCGGCTGAAGGGTTGGAGGGACGGGCGGATCTGCAGATCTTGGCCGTGGACATGGAGAGCGCCTACCTCGCCGAGGCGGCGAGGCGCCAGAGTGTCCCGTTCCTGGGGATCAGGGTTGTCTCAGACACGCCGGCCGAGCCCTGGGCAGCCGAAGCAAGGTCCTTCCTGGACCAGGACGGCCGCCTGAAGGCGGTGTCCCTCGCAGCCACTCTCTTCCGGCACCCTTCGTGGATTCCTCGGATGCTCCGCCTCGCTTCCCAGCTCCGGCTTGCCACCCGCCAGCTCGCTCAGGGAACAAAAGCCCTCCTGGAGGAGTTGAACACGTGATGGAACACGTCGGAAAAAGCGCCATTATCCTCCCTCCCGAAAATGGGGACTGGGGGCTCGCTGCGAAGCGGTTGGCCGGGGTCCCCCTCCTCGCGCGGATCCTCCTCAGTGTGGAGCGGGCCGGGGTCAACCATGTCACCATCTGCGCCGGAGAGGCCGCTCCCCGGCTGCAGCGTCTGGTGGCTGGATATCCACTCCAGGGCGATCTCTGCTGGATTGGAGATTCCGAGGCCGACCTGACTCAGGCCCTGCGACAGAATGGGACCTCTCCGTGCTTCATTATCTCTGCCAGCACCGTGCTGAATCCAGCGGCGCTCACCGAGATGAAAGCTGCCTTTCACCCAGGGGCAACCCTCCAGGTAAACGGGGGACAGGGCCCCGAATGTCCAGTGGTATTACGGTCACCCACACTCCCACCCACTTCCGAGAGCTCCGCCGAGGGAGTGGACCTATCCGGGAACGCGGTGTGCCTCGACCTGACCACCGCCACAGCAGGGGAGGCGACAACGGCCTTGTGTCGGGCCTTGGGAAAACCGACGGATAGCTGGATGATCCGATGGACGCGGCTTTGCCTTTCCCCGGTCATGCGCTGGATGGCAAACACCCCGCTCACCCCGAACCACATCACGCTCCTCGGATTCCT
>VRUN01000056.1 GCA_019456075.1 Candidatus Methylomirabilota bacterium | reverse complement strand
GTAAAGTGCGAACTGTGTAGTGATAGATGGCAGAGATCGGATGGCTCCAGTAAGAACACGGAACTCGCGAAGCAGCGGAGGCTGGTTGGAATGGTGGGGAGGGTCGTTCAGCGTTCTAACGCGACCACCTCGGGATCCGGAGTCACCTCATCGGCCCTCGACGTGGTCATCCGGCACTGCCCGCGAAAGAGGACCCCCTCTTCGAGGACTACCACGGGGGCCTCGAGGTCGCCGAACACGCGGGCAGCCCCCTTGAGCTCTATCCGCCCGCTCGCCTGGACGGTGCCCACGACCTCACCCTTGATGATCACCGACTCGGCACGGATCGTGGCGTTGACGACCGCCTTCTCCCCTACGACAACTGTGTCCGAAGACACGACCTCGCCCCGGACCTTACCATTCAGCAGGATGGTCCCCGTTCCGGTGAAGGTGTATTTCCCCTCGATCTCAGAGCCTTCGTCAATGAAGGCCATGATGTCGGTCGGTCTTGCGGAAGTCTTAGGTGTAAAATTCCACCGCATAGGACAAGGTACCCCGTGCCGTTCCAACTATTTTCTGCCAACTTTTTTGCTGCACTCGCTCAAGACCCTGACAAGGGGACAGGCCGTTCACGTTCGGCTTGTCAATTGGGAACGGCACTGCCCTCCTGGGTTCGTGGCTTCTCTTTCACGAGCTGGACCGGAGGTTTGGTGGACTCGGCCTCCTTCAGCTTGACCACGTTGCCGTTGAAAAACCCCCCTTTAGAGATCACAAGCGAATTGGTCTCGATGTTGCCGTCCACCCGTCCCGTCGGAGTAATCTCTACACTCCCCGTCGCCACCATGTTGCCCTTGTACTCGCCCTGAATGATGGCGTCTACGGTCCGCACGTCGGCACACACGGAGCCCTTCCCGCCGATGATAAGCTTTCCCCCCACTTTCAGCTCGCCGCCAACCTCGCACTCGATCTCGATCGACTCGGCGATGTCGAACTTTCCCTCGAGTTTGGCGTCACTTCCCATAACGGCCAGGAGAGAGAACGAGTTCGATTGGTTGCCATCCTTGCGCACTTCAGCAGGATCATGGTTCTGGTGGTTTGGACGTCTCAGCATCGGAACCTCCTTTCGTTTGGGTTTGATGAGAAGATCTTTATGGGGAATACCCTCGGGCGGGTCTTCCTCCCCCTATTCCTCTTTTCGCATGGGCTGAGCAGGGCCCGGTAAATCGAAAACCGTGATCTCGAGACACCTTTTCCACTCGTGGATCCTGTATCCTCGCGCCCGACACCCTCTCTGCCATGTGCGACAGGGGTGCGATAGGGGGGGTGGACTGGCGGAGGCAGGTGTTGCAAACTTCATGCCTGACGAGCCGATACTCTCATGTCTCTTCGCTGTGGCAACAGGCCACGTCGGCAAGGGGCAATGCCACGAGGAATGTTGACGGTAGCGTCCCCAGCAAAGTACACTGCACCGTCGACCGCGGACGCGGTTCACACATCAGGCGCAGGCGCCTGGTCGAGACCGCCCCTTTTGCTGAAAGGTAATGCACGTGTCCATTGACGCGGTAAGCCAGCAAATCAAAACGGCTACATCGGTGGCAGTGCTCACGGGGGCGGGGGTCTCGGCCGAGAGCGGGATCCCCACCTTTCGCGACCCCGGGGGGCTCTGGCAGCAGTACAGGCCGGAAGACTTGGCGACCCCCCAGGCCTTCCAGCGCGACCCGAGGCTGGTTTGGGAGTGGTACGACTGGCGGCGTCAGAAAATCGCCCAAGCGTCTCCGAACCCTGCCCACCACACCCTGGCCCACATGGAAGGCCTCGTTCCCGAATTCCTGCTGATCACGCAGAATATCGACGATCTCCACGGGACCGCAGGAAGCCGACGCCTCATCGAACTACACGGATGTATCTGGAGGGTCCGCTGCGAGCGTGAAGGGACCGTCCACGAAAACCGTGAGGTCCCACTCAAGACGCTGCCGCCACGCTGCGACTGCGGATCCCTCCTCCGCCCCGATGTCGTGTGGTTCGGCGAGCCCCTTGCCGTCGAGACACAGGCCCAGGCGTTTGCCGCTGCTGAAGTATCCGATGTCTTCCTCACGGTCGGGACATCAGCCATCGTGCACCCTGCCGCCTCCCTTCCCATCGTCGCCAAGGACCGCGGGGCTTTTGTCGCAGAGATCAATCCCGCCCCCACGCCCATCACACCCTATGTCGATAGCTACCTGCAAGGTCCAGCGGGTGTGATCCTCCCTCAGATTCTCTCCATGGTGACACAGCGCTAGCAGCAATCCTTTTTCCCTTGCAATTTTCCCTCATCAACAGTACATAGGTGACACTTTTGCGGAGCGACGGGGCAACTTGAGCATGGGTAGTGTCCTCCTCCGCCGTCGGGGGCAACAGCGCGTCCTGAGGGGACATCCGTGGATCTATCAGGCGGATGTGGAGAAAACCGATGGCGCGCCCCAGAAAGGGAGTCTCGTTGACATCTACGGAGCGGGACGCCGCTTTCTCGGTCGGGGCTACATCAACCCGGACTCCCAGATCCTCGTACGCCTCCTCACGCGCAAAGCGGAGCCGATTGATACCGGCTTTTTCCGCCGGCGAATCACAGCCGCCCGGGCCTACCGGCAGCGGCTCGCCATTCCCTCCACCGCCATCCGCATGGTGCATGCGGAGGCAGACGCCTTGCCTGGCCTCCTCCTCGACTGCTATGGGGACATCGTGGTTTTGCAGATCCTCACGGCCGGGATGGAGTGTCTCCGCGGGGTCTTCTTACCGGTAATCGAAGAACTCCTCCGTCCCCGCGGAATCTTTTTGCGGAATGATGTCCCCGCCCGCCTGCTCGAAGGCCTCCCCCTAGAAAAGGATTTCCTCGAGCGCCCCTTCGACCCGGTCGTGACCATCGAGGAAGACGATCTCCGCTTCCGGGTCAACATCGCCACGGGTCAAAAGACCGGTTTCTTCCTCGATCAACGGGACAACCGACTGGCCATACGGGCGCTGGCTCCTGACCAACAGGTGCTGGATTGCTTCTGCTATACCGGGGGATTCGCCCTGCATGCGGCCAAGGCAGGGGCACGCCAGGTAGAAGGGATTGATATCTCCGAGGAGGCGGTCGCCGTCGCGACAGAGAACGCCACGCTCAACCACCTTGCGGACCGCTGCACCTTTCGGAACGGGAACGTCTTCGACGAACTCCGAGCGCTCCAGGGTGCAGGACGCCTCTTTGGCCTCATTGTCCTCGATCCTCCCGCCTTTACCAAGTCGAAGGAGGCCGTGGCGGGGGCGCTCCGCGGATACAAGGAGATCAACCTCCGGGCCATGAAGCTCCTGCGTCCCGGCGGGATCCTCGTCACCTCCTCGTGCTCCTACCACGTGAGCGAGGCGACCTTCCTCGAGATGCTGCAGGATGCGGCAGGCGATGCCAGGCTCCGGTATCGGATCCTGGCGGTCCGGTCCCAATCCGGCGACCACCCGGCCCTGTTGGGCGTGAAGGAAACCAAGTACCTCAAGTCCGTCTTCCTGGAGCGGCTTTGACGCCAAGGACAAAAGCGCGGGGGGATGCATGGGAGTGAACGACTTCGATGCAAACCAGGAAAAGCTAGTCCAGAAGGCATACGATCTGATGGCTGAGGAGTACGACATCCTCGATGACCGTATCAATCCCTTTTACGTCAATGATTGCAAGTTCCTGGATCATTTTGTCCAGCGGCTGCTCCCTCACTGGCGCGGGCAAATCGTCTTGGACGTCGGCTGCGGCTCAGGACTGCAGACGGTCCAATTTGCCTCCCGGGCGAAACACGTGATTGCGGTCGACATCTCGGGCGAGCTGATGCGAAAAGTCCAAGAGAAGCTGAAGCCGCAGGGCTTAACCAACGCCACGCTCATCCAGGGGAACGCCACCCAGCTCCCTCTCCAAGACTCCTCGGTCGACTTCGTCTCCGCGTACGGAGATGTGATCGGCCACATCCCGGACTACGTGCGAGCGATCGCCGAGATGGCCCGGGTGTGTCGCCCCGGTGGCACGGTGACGATCGAGTACGATAACAAGTGGCACCTCGGCCTCCTCTTTCACCCGGCCGACCTGTGGAACGCCCTCACCACCAGGCGCAAGGGAGATCTCCGACGGTGGACCTATGAGTACCTCAACCACGACTCGAAGGTGGACCTCACGTACAAGACGTTCACCTTTCCGGAAATGAAATCCCACCTGAACCGGCACGGGCTCGTCGTGACCGAGCGCGCTGGGATGCATATCCTCTCCTCACTGATCCCGGAACACATCCAGGACCCCCCCAAGGAAAAGCACCCCCTCAAAGCGTACACCGTCAAATTCTTGCAAGCCATCGCACAATGTGATTTCCGCCTCAAACAACGCTCCCCCTTCTATCGCCTGGCGTACTCCGCCATCGTGGTCGCCCGCAAACTCTAATCAACGACCGATGACCGTTTTTGGATGACGGGATGCACCGAAATGTCTTTCTCGGTCGTCGGTCGTCCGCCGTCGGTCATCGTGAGCGGCTGCATGTCTCCCCCTCACGACCCCTCTTTCCCCTTCTTTTCTCCCTCCCAGCCGAGCCGGGATTGGACTGAGGGGCGGGCGAGTTCAATCTTGACATTGTCGGCGATCTTGATTTTCACCTTGTGCTCATCGATGTCAAGGATCGTCCCATAGATCCCGCCAGCGGTCACGATCTGATCCCCGGTCTTGAGCGCCTTGAGCATACTCTGGTGGTCCCGTTGCTTCTTCTGCTGCGGGCGGATCAAGATGAAGTAGAAGATGGCGAACATGAGCGCCAGGGGAATCAAGAAACCCAGACCTGCCCCGGCACCGCCGCCGCCCAACGTCTGCGCATATGCCAACTCGATCATCGGTTCGCTCTCCCTTTCCGCGTGTCCGGGTTAGTCCGCTGTGTCCCCGCCCGAAAGCCGGCTGAGGACCTCCGCCTGGAAAACGTCGTAGCGCCCCTCATCGATGGCCCGACGGGCATCTTGCATGAGATGACTGTAAAAGTAAAGGTTGTGCAGGGTGTTGAGGCGGAGACCAAGAATCTCCCCCGCGAGAAAGAGGTGGCGAAGATAGGCTCGGGAGTAATGGCGACAGGTGTAACACTGACAGGAGGAATCCAGCGGGGAAGGGTCCCGGGCAAACTTCGCCCCCTTGATGTTGAGGCGGCCAGTGCTCGTAAAGAGATTCCCGGTCCGCCCGTGACGGGTTGGCATGACGCAATCAAAGAGGTCAATGCCGAGGGCCATCGCGCCGAGGAGGTCCTCGGGCGTTCCCACCCCCATCAGGTATCGGGGCCGGTCAGCGGGGAGCAGGGGGGTCGTGGTCCTTAGAACCGTCTCGATCTCGGCCTTGCTCTCGCCGACGCTGAGACCGCCCAAGGCGTACCCGCCGAACCCGAGCCGGACGAGCTCCCGCACCCCCCGCTCCCTGAGATCGGGAAAGACCCCGCCCTGGACAATCCCAAAGAGGATCTGGTCGCTCTCTTTGTGGACATCTCTCGACCGCTCCGCCCATCGCAGCGTCCGCTCCAAGGCATCCGTCGCCTCGTCATGGGATATGGGGTAGGGAGGACACTCGTCCAGCGGCATGATGATGTCCGCCCCAAGCGCCTGCTGAATGGTAATGGCCTTTTCCGGGGAGAGGAAGTGTCGCGACCCGTCCAGGTGGGACTGGAACTCCACGCCGTCCTCTGTGATCTTGCGGAGTGGAGCTAGGCTGAAGACCTGAAACCCTCCGCTGTCGGTGAGGATCGGACCCTGCCATCCCATAAAGGCATGCAGTCCTCCCAGCTCGCGGATCGGTTCGTGGCCCGGTCGAAGGTAGAGATGGTACGTATTGCAGAGAATGAGCTCGACCCCCACCTCGCGCACCTCCTGAGGCGACAGCGCCTTCACCGCCCCGACAGAGGCGCAGGGCATGAAGGCAGGGGTCTCGACCGTCCCATGGGGGGTGGAGAGGCGCCCGCGCCGGGCCCCGGTCGGACCCCCCGCGAGCCGCTCAAAGGCCATCAGATCTCCACATCCTCAAACGTCACGGCGACCCGGTAGGTCTTAAAGGTGATCGTCCCGGCCATGGCGGACGCGGTGTAGCTGAGGTTCTCGGGGGCCTGTTCCACCAAGATGATCCCCCGGACCTTTTCCTTGCCCTTACCTAAGTGCTTCCGGACCCACCCAATCCGCTGCAGGGTCGCTGCCACGAGCTCTTCCCCCTGCCCCCGCTCACCGACCTTTACGACCACCAAACCTCCGCTCTTATCCCGGGCCAACAAATCGATGACACCGACCGCGCTGGGATACCCCGCTCCGACGGGCCTGCCTTTTTCGGCGTAAATGCTGAGCCCCGGCTCCACGATGTCCGGCTGCTTCGCCAACAGCTTTCGCAGCCCGGCGGGGTCCAGGGTGAAAACGGGCACACTGACACCAGCGCCTGTCCGAACCGGCCTCGCCGGCTCTGGCTCTTCCTCCTCCTCCAAGTCAAGTCCCGCCCCTGGCCCATCGGCTTCTTCCATTTCCGGGTCGAGCTCGTCCAGCAAGGGAGCCGCACCCCGGGGGCGCGCCCTCTCCCCCTCTTTCTCCTTCGCACGGCCGCTTTCCCGCGCGCTGGACTTCAGCACGTGACCGCAGGCTGGGCAGGTCTTCTCGCCCCCCGCCACATCTGTTCCGCAGATATCGCACAGCATGGTCCCCTCACAGGATCAACATGGCGTCACCGTAACTATAGAACCGGTAGCGCGCATGTGTCGCTTCCGTGTACGCCTTGCGTATGAGATTCCGGCCCGCAAAGGCGCTGACGAGGATGAGCAATGTCGAGCGAGGCAGGTGAAAGTTGGTCACGAGCGCATCCACCACCTGAAAGCGATGGCCTGGAGTGATGAAGAGCGAGGCCATCCCCTCGCCCGCCCGGATCCCTGACCCCTCGAGCGCGGCATCCTCCAATGCCCGGGTTGTCGTCGTCCCGACTGCCACCACCCGTCGTCCTTCCGCCTTCGCCCGTTTGACCGCGGCCGCCGTCCCCTCGGGAATGGCGTACCGCTCCGCGGCCATCCGATGCTCCGCCACCCGCTCGGCCGTCACCGGGGTGAAAGTCCCCACCCCGACGTGCAGGGTGAGAGATGCAATTTCTACGCCGTGCTGCCCGGCTTCGCTGAGAATGGCGTCGGTAAAATGCAGGCCGGCCGTAGGGGCCGCAATGGCCCCTGCCTGCGTCGCATACACCGTCTGATAGCGCTCGGCATCGAGCGCGCCATCGTGTG
Organism: Candidatus Methylomirabilota bacterium; assembly: GCA_019456075.1. Classification (GTDB taxonomy): domain Bacteria; phylum Methylomirabilota; class Methylomirabilia; order Methylomirabilales; family CSP1-5; genus CSP1-5. The sequence goes on along the minus strand of VRUN01000056.1, from coordinate 3,850 downwards.
CGTGCTCTTCACCGATCGCGCCACGCTTCAGGTACGGGGGGAGCGGCATCATCCCAATGCGGGGGAGCAGCGCGAGGATATCCTCCGCCCCGTCAAACTGTAAAAGTCGTCTCCCCCCTTCACCCCGATCCACCACCAGGGCGCCAATGCCATCCTGAAAGCTGAGCCGCCGGCCCACGGCGAGCCCTTTGCCCGGCCTCCCCAGCGCCCACCAGCGATTCGGGGCGTCCTCTGCGATGAGGAGCACCCCGACTTTGCCTCCCCCCGGTCGCCGCCCCTCGAGCCGGGCCGGAATCACCTTGGTATCGTTGAGCACGAGAAGGTCCCCGGGACGCAGCCACACGCCTAGGTCGCGAAACCGCCCGTGGTGTATCGCGCTCTCCTCGCGGCAGACCACCAGCAGGCGAGAGGCATCGCGTTCGGGGAGAGGGTATTGGGCAATCAACTCCTCTGGCAGTTGATACTCAAAATCAGATAGGGTCATGGTTCAGGGGTCGTGGTGCGGGGTGCAGGGTTTATGGTTCACGGTTCACAGTCACATTCGTTCACGGCCGTCGGACTTCGGCGAGCTCCCTTCGGGTCTGAGCCTCAGGGTCGAAGACAGTCGAGCCGTCATCGGTCGTCGGCCATCGGTCGCAGACCGGGTTCGATTTCCTGGCTCGTGGGTCGAGTTCCAGGGGGGCTCTCTCCGGGAATTTCCGGTGAACGGTGAACCGTCAACTGTGGACTCTCAGTGGGGAGGCTGACCAGATCGGCCAGGGGGAAATAATGTTTCAGGATGGCCCTAAAGTCATAGGCGAGGTCCGCCATCCCCTTCGCTCCCCACTGGCTCAATCCCACGCCGTGTCCCCAGCCCTGACCGACAAAGAGGATCCCGGGACCGTCGGAGTATACGGCAAAGCGCGTACTCCGGATCCGGTCCGGCCCGAGAAGCTGTCGGAAGCGTTTCCCCTCCATCTCGAGAAAGCCAGCTCCATCCCAGATCCGCAGTCGGCGGACCCGCCCTGATCGTGTCCGGCGGACCACATCGATTTTCAGGATCGCTCCCATGCGCCCGCCGACCCGCTCGAGGGCCTGGTGAATCTCGGCACGAGGGATCGTCACCTCCCACTGATGATGGGGGGCGTTGGCCGAGTACGGGTCCTCCACGCCAACGATGAACGGGTACCTCTTCTCCCAGACATATACCGCGTCCTCGGTATGTCCCCCCGAGGCCGCATGGTAAAAGGCCGGAATGATCCGGCCCCGGTAGGCAAGCACGATACCCCGCGTCGCGCGGACCGCCCTGTTCGTTCGCGGATCCTCACCGTTCACGCCGCGGTACACCTGGGAGGTGGTGGTGGCATAGAGGTGATACAGGGCCTCGGGACTCACGAGCCGCTCATGCAGGGCATAGGTCCGTGCCACCACGGCCTGGGCTCTTAACGCCTCGATGGGCCATTCGGGGTTAGCCTCGACTTTCATCACGCCTCGAACGTAATCTTCGAGGCCCACCTGGTTGATGATCTGAAGACCCCCCGAGGTATTCCAGACCTCCACGTTGCCCCGATACATCCGCCGGTTGATCCAGAAGAGACTCTTATCCGGTCGCAACCGGAAACTGGTCCCGGCCCGTCCCTCCCAGGCCACGCGCACCTCTTTGCCTGGGGGGAGGACCTCCACCAGGCCGCCGCCGAGTTCTTCGAGCCGGGACGGCCCCGCGGCCTTCAGACGAATGGTAGAGACCCCCTCCTGTAAGAGGACGCGGACTGGCCACTCCTCCGCCCACACAAGCCCGGGGGTAAGGAGGAGGAGGATGCTGATCAACCACGTGCCCATCACCTGCCTCCGCTTCACCGGCGACTAAACAGGGAAAAGATGAGGGTGAGCAGGATACTAATCAGAATGGAGCTCGCCAGGGGAAAGTAGACGGTAAAACTCTCGCGCTGGATGGTGAAATCGCCCGGCAGCCGACCAATAAACGGGATCTTTCCCACCATGAGGAGGAGACCCCCGAGGAGCGCCAACACGATGCCAAAGAGGATCAGGAGTTTGGCGAAACCCTCAAAGCCGACCATGGTCGTCGTCCGTTGCATCCCTCGTGCACTGCTCCCAGAAAGTATACCACCGTGCGCCGGGATCTGTCAGCCCGCCGCGCGACGCTCAACTCCCAGCCGACCATATCTCCCCTTGCGGGCGCGCCCGGGGGGTGAGGCCGAAGTGATCGAAGGCCAACCGGGTCACGGTCCGGCCCCGGGGAGTCCGGGCTAAAAATCCGACCTGGATCAGAAACGGCTCGTAAATGTCCTCGATGGTACCCTTCTCTTCACCGACGGCAATCGCCAAGGTCTCGAGGCCGACCGGGCCCCCATCGAACTTCCCGATGAGGGTCTGAAGGATCCGCCGGTCCATGTCATCCAACCCCCGCTCGTCCACCTCGAGGCGCTCCAGAGCCATGTGGGCGAGCTCCTGGGTGATCACCCCGTCTCCCAGCACCTGCGCGAAGTCGCGGACCCTCCGGAGGATCCGATTCGCCACCCGTGGCGTCCCGCGTGACCGACGGGCCAGCTCGGTCGCGCCCTCTGGACTGATCTCGACCCCCAGGACCTTCGCGGACCGGACGATGATCCGGTCCAGCTCTTCATCGCTATAGTAGTCGAGCCGGTACACCACCCCGAACCGATTCCGCAGGGGGGCCGTGAGAAGGCCGGCCCGCGTGGTGGCCCCCACCAACGTGAAACGGGGAAGGTCCAGCTTGATGGTCTTGGCGTGGGGGCCCTGCCCGATAACCAAGTCCAACTGAAAGTCTTCCATCGCGGGGTAGAGGATCTCCTCCACCACCCGGTTCATCCGATGGATCTCATCCACGAAGAGGACATCCCGGTCTTCGAGATTGGTCAGGATAGCCGCCACATCCCCGGGTCGCTCCAACACCGGACCCGACGTGGCCCGGACACCGACCTGAAGCTCGGTCGCGAGGAGATAGGCGAGGGTCGTCTTGCCGAGGCCTGGAGGGCCGTGGAAGAGCACATGATCGAGGGGTTCTCGCCGGGCCCGGGCCGCCTCGATGAAGACCCGAAGGTTCTCCTTCACTTTGTCCTGCCCGACGTACTCTTCCCAGACCTTCGGCCGGACGGTCGGCTCCCACTGCTGATCCTCTTCCTGCGGCTGACGACTCACGATGCGCTCGGGCATGGCCTATCCCTTGGCCTGCTCGGCCAACAGACGCAGGGCCTGCTTCACCACCGTCTCGAAATCGTGATCCCCGTCCACCGCGCGGATCGCGCCGCTGGCGGCATTGGTGGCCGCAGTGCGGCTGTAGCCCAGATTCAACAAGGCCGAGATCACATCCGGCAAGACCCCTTCCCCCGGGTCCCGCTCGGGGACCGCCGCCGCCTCGACCGGCTCGAGCAGGGACCAGACCTTTTCTTTGAGTTCAAGAACGATCCGCTCCGCCGTCTTGCGCCCGACCCCCGGGACGGCGCTGAGGCGCACCAGATCCCCCCGCCCGATGGCGGGGATCAGCTCCTCCGCCGTGATGCCGGAGAGGATGTTATTGGCCAGGCGGGGCCCAATGCCCGTGACGCCCCGGAGCAAATTGAAGAGGGCTCTCTCTTGCTCCGTGAGGAAGCCGTAGAGATGGAAGGCGTCCTCCCGGAGGTGCGTGGCAGTATAGAGGAGGGTCTCGGCCCCCTCGCCAGGAAGCCGGTAGTAAGTGGAGAGGGGAATGAAGACGCGGTACCCCACCCCATGCACCTCGACTATGACCTGGGCCGGATCCCGCTTGACCAACTGTCCCCTGAGCTGTCCGATCACCGACGCCCCCTCAGAAAAAGGGGAGGATGAGGGTGAGATCGATACGCCAGTCATC
>VRUN01000055.1 GCA_019456075.1 Candidatus Methylomirabilota bacterium | reverse complement strand
CTTGAAGTTGCGCACGCGAAAACGCGGGGGAATGAGCTGCGTGCTCATGCGCAACACCAGATAGAGAGCACTCAGCTGCGCGACCAGGCCGAGCAGCCCATGCAGCAGCATCAGTTGTGCAACGATCCCCCCGGTCGTGCCGCCCAGGATGATGTACTGGTAAAAACTGGGTATCATCACGAAGAAGATAAACACCACATTTGCCAATACCATCGTGGTCTGCATATTGGCATGCTTGGGGATCTGCTGGGTGCGCGCGAAATAAAAACCGATCCAGAGGCCGATGAGTAACACAATCTGTGCAATCAGATTGATGTCAGCGGCGAGCCGTGTCCCAAGCAAGGCCTGCATTGTCACCTCCAAGAAGAGAGGGTAAGGAAATCACGCACGTTTGGCCCTCGCTCCGCGCCTTTCCGCAGGAGCCCGGAACCCTTCGGGCCCGCGGCGACCCTGATCGATCCGAAGGCCTTCGGACTCCCGGCAATGTCGCTCAGGGCCTGCGCCCCACCCGTTTCATTCTGGTCCTATGGCGGCCCACCTGAGACTCGAACACCGCCGGAGCAATTGACAGGTCTCGGAAAGTATGCCATACAATGTAGCCGTTCTTGCCGAAATTTTCGTCCGTCGATTTGGGACACCTCGATCCGAGAGGAGGTAAGATCGCTGAAACGGTATCTGGTCCTCTTGCCCGCCGCCGCCCTGCTGGCAACAGGGTGCGCCACCACCTATCGTCCCACCATCGATCCCTTGACGGTCACAGACAGTGCAACGCTCAAAAAAGACCTTGCCGAGTGTCGGGAGATCGCCCAGTCAGTCGCTGGCGATGCGAGCTCAGAAGCTGTAAAGAGTGGAGCCACGGGGGCAGTCAGGGGAGCAGCAATAGGCGCAGCGCTTGGGGCGATTGCGGGTGCCATCACTGGACGGGCGGGAACGGGTGCAGCCATCGGGGCAGCCACCGGCGGGGCAAGCGGGGTCATCGGCGGCGCCACCGCTGGTGGGACCTCCGCGCAGCGGCACTTCGAAAACGCCTACGACGCCTGCATGTGGGAACGGGGCTATGAACTTCTGAGTGACAATCCTCCAGAAACCCACTCACCGAACTCTGAGTAAACCTCTCCCTTCTTCGCTCCGGGCATAGAATCACTCGCTCCAAATAGGACCACTTTTCTTTACGAAGTCTTGTTGTGCAATCGGGTGCCGTGGAGGGAAGTTGCGGGGGTTCATCCGGGAAAGATGAGCATGGCATCGAGGAGGGTAAAGGTGAAGAAGATCAGGCTGATGAGTCCATTGACATTTAAAAAAGCGGTCTCCAGCCGCTTGAGTCCGTGGCGGCGTAAGGTGGCGTGCTCGTAACCCAAGAGGAACACGACAGGCACGAGCCCCACATAGTACAGAGAACCCAGCTGCAGGAGTTGACCGACAATTCCGAGTAAGATGGGCACTGCCGCATGAAAGACAAGGCTCACCCGCATCCCCGCTTTGTCCCCGAGTCTCACCGGAATCGAATACAGACCGTGTGCGCGGTCGAACTCAATGTCGGTCAAGGAATACAGAATATCAAAACCGGCCACCCAAAGCAGGACCGCCAAACCCAGGACCAGGGGCGGCAGGTCCACTCGTCCGAGGATCGCGATCCACGCCCCAATGGGTGCACACGCCAGGCAGAGCCCTAGGATCAGGTGGGAAAAAGAGGTAAATCGCTTCGTGTAAGAATAGAAGACGGTCAGACCGATGGCGAGCGGCGAAAGGAGAAGACACAGGCGATTCAGTTGGGCCGCAGCGAAGACTAGCAGGGCAAAAGAAAAAATCGCCATGGCTAAGACGGTGAAGGGTTGAAGCAGGCCCCGGGGAAGGGCGCGCTGTGCGGTCCGGGTGTTCAACGCATCCAGGTCCATGTCCACCAGCCGGTTGACTGCCATGGCCCCGGTCCGGGCCCCCACCATCGCAACCAGGATCCAAAAAATCTTCTCGCCCTCCGGGATCCCCTGGGCGGCGAGGACCGCCCCCGTCAAGGCAAAGGGAAGGGCAAAGATGGTATGGGGGAACTTGATGAGCTCCAGAAAGAGGTGGAGCTGCTGAAAAAGGCCCAGCGGTTTTCGCTCTTCAACCACGATGCCCGGCGTTCCTCCCCTGGTGGATGGTCACAATGCCGAAGGTCAGTGGTACAAAAGATACCCCAGAAAGTCCTGCGTCTTCCATCAGGATCCGCAACCCCTCGGGTGACGCAAAGCCGTCCACCGACGCGGGGAGATATTCGTAGGCCGCCCGATTGCCCGACAGGAGACCGCCAATCCAGGGCAACAGCCGATGCGCGTAAAACCGGTATGGTGATCGACAGAGGGGGGACGACGGGGTTGAAAACTCCAAGATGACCGCCCGGCCCTCCGGCTTCAAGACCCGCGCCATCTCTTCAAGTCCTCGCCGCTGATCCGCGATGTTGCGAACCCCAAAGGCCACAAAGGCACCGTCAAATGTGTCGTCGGGAAAGGGCAAAAGCTCTGCCGGCGCGGCCACAAAGCGGATCTGGTCTGCCACCCCTGCCTTCCTGGCCTTCTGAAGGCCCCGCACCAGCATCGGTTCGCAGTTATCAACGGCCATCACCTGCACCCCTGAAACCTGCCGAACAATCTCTAACGCCACGTCGGCGGTCCCGGCACACAGATCCAGCGCTCGTCCCCCTGGGGGAATCTGACCGTGGGTGACAGCCACCCGGCGCCAGAAGACATCACGCCGGAAACTGAGCAGGCGGTTCAGGAGATCGTACCGGTGAACGATGGAGGCGAACATTTGGCGGACCTCTGCCCGCTTGACTTCGGCAGAATCAGGTCCCATGGCGGCTGTCCCTCATCAGTCGGGTGACCGTTTGTGTCTTCACTCTACTGCTCGGGTACTCCGCCAGTCAATGGGCGATCACTGCTGTGGGATGATGCCTCAAGGTGGGCGTTAGTGTGGTGGACCAACTTCCGTGGGCGGAGCCTGGAAGCGTCTGGTCTCAGCTGGCTTTTTGCGCGGACCCGGGGGTCATAGCGGCCGCCACTCGCTCCAAGACGACTTCACAGAGCTTGCGATGAAGTCCAAGCGGTTCGGTGATTGCCCATCGGACTCCGGGATAACTAGCCGCTGCCTCTGCCACCAGTCGCGGGATATCTTCACTGTAGTGGGCCCCCGGTGCCAGGAAATAGGGGTGGACGATCACCTCCTGAGCCCCGTCGGCCACACAGGCATCAAAGCCCTGGGCAATCGTTGGCTCCGCGATTTCCAAGTGGGCGTAATGGACGACGGGAAATTCGGACTGATGCCGGATGACCTCGGCCACCTGGACGAGAACCGCATTGGCCTCCTCCCGCCGGCTGCCGTGATCTATCAATAACAACGCTCGCCTCATCAAACCCTCGGCACACAATCACATTCGGTCTTCAGTACGTAGCACACGGGACAGGACCGGTCAAGGAAAAGACCTGGCTGGAGCCGGCGGGGAGAGTTGAACTCCCGACCTGCTGATTACGAATCAGCTGCTCTACCACTGAGCTACGCCGGCTTGCCGTCCTACCTAACACAGGCCCCGGGAGGAGTCAAGGATGGGCCTTCCCCATGAGCAATGAAGTCCAAAAGGCGGGCCTCAGCAGTCGCTGAGGGGGCAATAGATCCCCCACCACCCCCATCAGTTCCTCGATGTGTTCCCCTCGCCCCTCAAGATGCCGGCCCAGCAACTCACAGAGACGAGGGCGGGAAACGATCTGTTGGAGTATCTGGCACACCCGATTCTTCGGTGCAAATTCCTTACGGTAAGCGACCCCGTACCGCTTCAGTGTCTGGAGGCCGGCGTCACCCCTGCCAAGCGCTTGAGTGGCGATCTCCGCCGCAAGCTCGGCCCCCCGTAGCGCCTGAAAGACCCCCTCTCCCGTCATCGGATCGTAGTACCCTGCCGCATCGCCTACAAGCAGGAATCCCTTCCCCGCGACTCGCTTCGCGTGACAAGCCAGGGGACCCAGGACCCAGAGGGGGTTCAGGGGGCGAGCTCCGCTCAGCTTCGCCTGCACCTGGGGGTAGGCGCCGAGGAGACCGGCAAACACCCCTTCCCATGCCTGGTGAAGTGGCAGGTCCCGCTGGTCCACCACGACGCCAACATTGACCGTCCCCGCTCCTTGCGGGTTCAGGATGCAATACCCTTTCCTCCCCAGATACACCTGACCTAGATCGCCGAGCTCGGCCTGCGTCTGGAACCGCTGGACCAAGGCCACCTTCCGATGCGAGGGGTGCCGGGCGAACAGCTTGAGGCGGCGGGCCACCACCGAGTTTCGACCGTCAGCCCCAATGGTGAGAGGGGCGGTGAAGGGTTGTGGTCCGTTCTCGGAATCGGCAACTACGCCTGCAACAATGCGGCCCTTCCGGACAAGATCCACTACGCGCCACCCCTCAAGGTATGCGACGCCGGCTTGGCGTGCCGCCTCGACGAGCAGGGCGTCAAACCGATACCGAGGCAGGGAATACCCGTGCGGCGGAAGCCCGTCCCCAGGGTACGTCCCCGTAAAGACCGTCCCGCCAGCAGTCTCGATCCGCATCCCCCGGATCGGCTGAGGTTCCATCCCCTCGAGCGCGGCCAGTACCCCCAGGCGGTTCAAGAGCGGAACGCATCCGGGACTGAGATACTCACCGCACGGCTTCTCCCGAGGGAAGGTTCCTTTCTCCAGGAGACACACCTCGAGCCCTGCCCGAGCCAGCAGAATGGCGGCTGCGGTCCCCGCCGGGCCTCCCCCCACCACCAGGACATCCGCACTCCGTCTCACTCGGCCTCCCCCACGACTACCCTGAACCGCACCTCGACCTCGTCCTTAACCGTAATAAAAAGGAACGAAGGCCGCTCGATCGCATGGTCACTCATTCTCAGCGTGGTTCTCCCCGCTACCGTGAACATTCCGTCCACGCTCGAGAGGGTGGCAGGGATGCGCAGGCGCCGGCGCACGCCGTGCAGCATCAGCTCTCCTTCTAATATAAGACCAATCCTCTCTGGTTCCTTCCGCACATCGGCAATGCCAGTCAGGACGAACCGGATCTCGGGAAACTCTACGACCTCGAGATGATTCTCCCACATAATCTGATTCCGGCGGCTAATCCCGGTATCGAGGCTCTTCGCCGCAATCGCCACGCACCCCACCGCATCATGAAGCGCCCTGGCCTTGACGAGACCCACAATCGAGATTGTGCGCCCCTCAAAATCATGGAGCTGTGCATCAGCCACAAAGACCACCTCGCCCTCCACGATCTTCCGGGTCTCCGACAGGGAGCGCCCGGTCAGCACGTCAGCAGGAATTTCACACGTAGAGAGGGATTGAGCCCCGAAAGGAAGAAAGACACCGAGAAGAGCGCAGCAGATACTAGCGATCCGGGGCCAGGTCATGGGCGTGCTCCTTGACCAAGGCAACCCGGAAGAAAGGATGTGGACGGATCTGGACCCCACTTACGCCCGCCCGTTCCACCATCGTGCGAAGCTCTGAGAGGGTATAGGCCCTCCGAATCGAAATGGGCCCGTCATGCCGAACCAGCCGCCCCTGGCAGAACAGATGCATCCCGAGCCACGTCAGCACATAGGCATGCCAGCTCCGGAGCAGGTCGTTCACAATGAATCCCCATCGTCCGATCTTATCCAGGGAGGCCAAGAGCGCGATCCCCTCCGCATAGGTCAAATGGTGGAGGGCCAAGGAGCACAGGACCACGTCGAAACTTCTGGGCGGATAGGGAAGCGCCAGGGCATCCGCCAGCTCGAGGCTGATCTCTGGATACTCCCGAATCCGCTTCTCTGCTGCCCGCAACATCTGCGGATTCTTGTCGATCCCGACGACGCGGACCCGCCACCCCTGCCGACGCGCCCACCGCACAATAGCCGCCGGGATGTCGGCCCCACCGGTCGCGACATCCAGGATCTGGATCTCGCCGGTGTGCGTCTGGCGAAGCATCGGTTCCAGATAGCGGAAGATGAGCCGCGTGCCGCCGAAGAGGCGGTTCATGCGTTCCAGATCCTGCAGGTTAGCCGAAAGCTCGTCTAAGGCGATTCCGGGCTCATCGATGAGCTCCGCGGCCTCTTCGGCCCGCGGCATGGGAAATCTCACCATCGCAGGAGGATCCCTTCGGCGGCGAAGCCCGGTCCCAAGGCGGCCAGGATTCCCCAGTCGCCGGGGCGCGGTTCCTTCGAACGAAGAACCGCATCCAAAACAAAGAGGACGGTGGCCGACGACATGTTGCCAAAATTTCGGAGTACGCGTCGGGAGAAACGCAGATCGCTGTCGGTAAGGTCCAGCAAACTCTTCGCCTTCTCGATCACCCGCCGGCCCGCGGAATGGAGGACCCAGAACCGAATATCGCGCTGCTTCAGGCCGTTTTCACTCAGCATCGTCTCGCTCAGCTCTTTGAGCATCTCCGCGGCGATGTGCCGAATCTCCTTGGAGAGCAGAATCCGCGGTCGCCCTCCGGGATACGTAAAACCCATGAGATCGAGGTATTCCGACCTAAGAAGCGCTCGCGTATCGAGCATGGCCACCCCGTCTCCGGCGCCTGCGACCAATACCGCAGCCGCTCCATCGGCGAAGATCGCGTTCGCCACCGCGGTCTCTAGCGCATCGTCCAGATAATAGGTGGCAGAGCAGATCTCGGCGGCCACCACAAGGGCCCGTCCCGCAGGGTAGGCCTTGATATAATTGTAGGCCTGCTCAAGCGCCACAACCCCCGAGGCGCACCCTGTATCCCCCACATGGACTCGCTGGATGTCGTGCCGCATCCGCAGGGCCCGGATGAATCGTGCGTCGAGACTTGGACAGAGACGACCGGTACAGGTGGTGGTTACGAGGAAATCGACGTCCTGGGGGGTGAGTCCCCTTTGGTCAAGACACGCGCGGATCGCCCGACACCCCAGCTCGAGACTTCCGCGCTCGAATCGCGCATTGAGCTGGTCGATGGTCTCATCGGGGGTGAACGCCTGGCGGTCGAGAAAGAGATGGCGATGCTTGATCCCACTGCGCAGGAAAAAGCCCTGACGACGGGAATCGGTGTATCCGGTCCACGGCAGAAGTTCTGACTGCGTGAACCGTTCCACCGGAGTCGCGGTCCCAACCGCGAGGATCCGGGGGGTCGTTTCCTCTTTGCCTTTCATCATCCCCTCACTGAGCAAACAATGCCTCTGGCCTGTAAAACTCTCCCGATGCTTAAATTATTCACGGAAAGACAGGATTGGTCCTCGCCTCTGCGAAGGTAAGGGCAAGAACGGGACTTGTCCCCACGAGCCAAGCCAAGGATAGGAACCAAGTGTCCTTCTTGTCAAGGTAAACACCGCTTTCACCGCATCAGGAAACACACCGATGCTTCAGCGGGTGGAAATTTTTTCACCGGGCAGATCGTGCTTCGAGGTCGGCCACCCTCCGGCGTAATGTAGCTACCTCATCCAAGAGGTCTGGCAACCTGGCCATCGCCGCAAACTGCTGTTTACTCTTTTGGATGGGGCGTGCCGGAGATCCCCAGACAATCTGCCCGTCCCTGAGCTGCTTTCCCGGGGCGACACCGGACTGGGCACCGACAATCACTCGATCTCCCACGGTCACATGGTCGGCGATTCCTACCTGGCCCGCCAAGGTGCATCCTTTCCCCACGGTCGTGCTGCCGCCGATGCCGACCTGAGCCGAGAGCATCGACCCTTCCCCCACGGTGACGTTATGGCCAATCTGAACCAGGTTGTCGACCCTCACCCCTCGCCCGATCAGGGTCCGGCCCAGGGTGGCCCGATCGATACAAACATTGGCGCCAATCTCGACATCATCCTCGACGACGGCGATCCCCACCTGCGGAATCTTGACTTGCTCTCCTGCTTCGAACACAAAGCCGAACCCGTCAGCGCCAACGACCGCTCCTGCGTGAACGATCACCCGCTTCCCCACCCGCGTCCCGTCGTACAGGGTCACGCGGCTGTGGAAGAAGGAATCCTCACCAATCATGCAGCCGTCACCAATCACACAGCCGGGCCCAATCACAGCCCGGTCGCCAACCCCCACGCCGTTGCCGATCGCCACGAAAGGACCGATGGCCACCTGCGCCCCAAGCTCGACCCCCTCTCCGATCACCGCAGACGGATGGACTCCGGCGGGGACCTTCTTCGGCGGATGATAAAGCCACAAAATCCTGGCGAAAGCCGCCTTGGGATTTGGCACAAGGATCAGGCTCTTCCGGGATGGGCCCGCCCCTTCACGGGCCAGGATACAAGAGGCAGATGAGGCCTCGGCGCGGTTGAAGTACGCAGGGGCCTCCGCAAGGACAAGGTTCCCCTCCTGGGCCTCTTCGATGGAACTCACCCCCCGGATTAGGACAGTGCCGTCTCCGATGACCTCCCCCTGGATACGACGCGCGATTTCATCAACCGTGTAGGCCATGGATTCCTCCTCCCTCCCGATTCTCCCCGTCGCCCTTTCCACACGCCAAGTCTACCACTCGCTGAAAAACGTCGCAAAGGGGATGCGTCGCGTTTTAGAAGGGGCGGGTGGAAACGGATTGGAAGTCTCTTATCGTTCCCGAAACAGAAAAGAGTGGACCTTCCCTTGTACCTCGATCAACAGCCGCAGGGGGTAGGGTGGACTGTCGGCTTTCTGCCGGTAAAAGTAGACGTACCCGGACGTCCCCTCACCCGGCCCGAGCGTGACGTCGCTCACGAGGACCCCCAGGGTGACTTCAGGCGCCTTAGACATAAAGGTGCCGGGGGCCTCCTTCTGGGGATTGACAAAGACTTCATCTACCAGTTCCGCCATCTCTCCCGCCACCTGATCTCTTTGCGTGCGGGTCAAGACCGGACTGACATACACCGAGCCCCCGAGGTTCACCTTGGCCGACGGAGTAGCAGAGATCGCCTCGCGACCAGCCTCAGAGGGGGCTCCCCAAAATCGCTCCTTGTAGTACTTGGGCAGCCATCGCTCGGAAATGCGAAGGAGAAGCGTCCTCCCTGCATCGGCTAAATACACATCCTCCGGGCCGAAGTGGAGCGTTTTTCCCGTGCGATTTTTAAGCGACATCCGTGTCACAAAGATACGATCGCCCCTGCCTGAGAGCCCGGCTTCCTGCAACGACACTGCTTCTATAGTCGCGTCGGGGCGCCGAGCGTCCCCGGCGAGCGGCAGGCCCCGCATCACAACCTCAGGCGAAGAAGCACAGCCAACGAAAAGCAGGATTGCTCCCCACAGCCATATGACTTTTCTCACGTGATATTCCTCCAATGGATCTTTGCCCTCGTCTCCGCCCAGCATTCACGCTATGCTGGCAGGCAGGGATTGTTGCGATGTTTCTAGCACTTCCGCGTCCTTCCTGCAAAGTGAAACTTTAACGGGTTTTTCAGCGCTTGACATCCCTCGGACAGTCGATGATACGCTACGGCAGGAGGACCTGTGACCATGAAACCATTCTTTGCTCCCTTGAGGCGACTGCTGCCTGGCCTGCTCTTGGGTCTTACCCTCCTTGTCCGACCCGCGGCAGCAGAGCCCCCCAAGCTTATCCTGACCCTGGGGGATGATTCCTATATCCCTGCCGAAGCGGTCAAGGCCACGACCGGGGCCGAGACCAAAAACCAGCTCGGAGAACGTGACGTCATGGAGTTTGCGGTCATAGTCCTCTCGAATATCCCCTATGGCGTGCTCCCCCCGACCGTGAAGGACCGGCTGCCCAAGTTCCTCAGCAAGGGAGGGTCGCTCTTGATTACCGGTGGGCCGAACTCGTTCGGGAGCGGAGGATACCAGCCGGTGGCCTCGGTCATTCCGTTCGAGATCCGGGCGGAGAGGGATTGGATCGCCGTTCCCTTCAAGGCCGTTATCCCCCTGCAGCCGGACCACCCGATCCTTCAGGGGGTGACCTTTCGGACCGTGGGAAACCTGAACGATATGAATCCCAGGAAATCGGGGGCAACGGAGATTGCGCGCTACTCCGGTGGGGGAACCTTTGACCTTTTTCGAAGACGCATTGGATCGACATACCCTTTCCCGTTGATTGCCGAGCAACGGGTAGGACACGGCACTGTGCTGGGTGTCGCGTTCGACCTTGGCCGAGAGATCAGGGATGGCTGGGCAGATGGCACCCGCTTTGTTCAGAACATTCTGGCCTATCTGGTCCAGCGCTCTCCCTTGAAGCAGAGACCGCAATCGCACTGGTCCGAGGTCTTTTCCGAGTGGCAGGACGCGTGTGACCGGAAGCTTCGCCGTGACCCGGCCGGCACCGTGTACTGGGAGAGCACGGCTGCTGATTGCCGCCGGGAGCTGACGGAAGTCGGCTATCCCTACACGGACTTAGTCGATTCGTGGCTCGCGGAGCGCTTGATCATCGCCAAGCGGGTGGAAAGGGGCGAGCTATCCGAGGACAAAGGCGATCAACAGATCAACGAACTCAACAGGCGAATCCACACCGAGGCTCAGCAACGACAAGAACGGACTCACTAGGGAAAAACGACGGGGAGGTATATCAATGATTCCATTTGCCGTCTACAAGAATATCCATCTGATCGGCATGATGATGGTCTTTCTGGCGTTAGGGGGCCTCCTCCTTCATCGGATCAACGGAGGCACCCAGGACCACGCATGGAGAAAGCCCGTCGCCATCACGCATGGCGTCGGAATTTTCCTCATTCTGCTCAGTGGGTTCGGTATGTTGGCTCGCCTCGGCATCTTTTGGGGGTGGCCGGGATGGGTGACAGGAAAAGTCCTGATTTGGGTCATCCTCGGTGGACTCATCGCCGTGATTCTTCGCAAGCCCACCCTCGCAAAGCCGCTCTGGTGGATTACGATTGCCCTTGGAGGGCTCGCAGCGTACTTAGCCGGGACCAAGCCCTTCTAAGTATCCTGAAGTCGTTGAGTGGTGGTGGGCAGGGGCGGAATCGAACCGCCGACACCGGGATTTTCAGTCCCGTGCTCTACCGACTGAGCTACCTGCCCAAGTCGTTCGTGGCCGAGACGGGTCAGGTTGGGGGATTGCTAAGACACTACGACATGGAGTGATGGGGAGCATACCAGAATGGCGCGGGAGTGTCGAGGGGTTTCCATGCACCGTGAACGCTTGTCTCTACAAGAGATTTGGGCTATCGTGTGTTCGCCTCAACCTCGCCGGGGGACCGGATGAGCCCTTCAAAGCAGACATCATATATCACGGCCGGTGTCAACGCGGTCAAAGCCGCCTCCGCCCTCACAGATCTCACCTCCCTGCTCCAGCAGACCTTCAACTTTCGGAAGGGCATCGGCCGCGTGATGCTCCCCTTCGGACATTTTGCCAATGTCATCG
>VRUN01000054.1 GCA_019456075.1 Candidatus Methylomirabilota bacterium | reverse complement strand
CCCCCTTCTCGTATGAGCCCTGGACCCCCATCTCTTTCGAAGAGTTTGTCCGCCGACATATTCGATGACGGCTCGACTGTCTTCGACCCTGAGGCTCAGACCCGAAGGGAGCTCGCCGAAGTCCGATGTCCGATGACCGGAGGGATTTCGAATTTGGAATTTCGGATTTCGGAATTTAGCTGCGCTTGACTCAAATTCGCAATCCGCAATTCACAATCCCAAATTTCGCCTTTCTGGCCTCTAGACTCTCGACTCTCAACTCTCGACACTCAGTCCTCAGCACTCCTCGCTCAACGCTGCTTCAAAGGAGGCCGGCCTGCACGAGGGCATGTCGGATCTGCGGGACCTCTTCGTCGGTCGGAGGCAAGAGGGGCGCGCGAGGCCATCCCCCCTCATAACCCAGCATGTCCATGGCCACCTTCAACCCGCCAATCCCAAAGCGGGTAGTGACCGCCTCGATTGCCGGGAGGAGCGTGAGCTGCTGCTCCCGTGCCTCGTGAAGTTTTCCCTCTTGAAAGAGTGAATAGAGCGCAAGGCAAGCCTCTGGCGCGCAGTTCGCGATCGCCAGGATCCCGCCTCGTGCGCCGAGGGAGAGCGCCGGGAGAAAGACCGGGCCTGCGCCGACGAAAAGGAGAAATTCAGGAGGGCTCTGCCGAACATACTCTGCGAAGACGGCCAGATTACCGGCGCTGTCTTTCATGCCCACGATGTTGCCGTGCTCCGCGAGCTGGGCCACTGTGCGAGGATCGATCACGACTCCCGTGAAAGGCGGGACGTTGTACAGAAATACGGGGATGGGGGACGCGTCCGCGACCCGCCGGTAATGCTCGATGAGAATCCGTGGCCGCATCAGCGGCTTGTAATAGCCGGGGGTCACGACCATGACGAAATCTGCCCCGAGGGCGGCCGCCCGTCGTGTCAAGGTGATCGTGGCTTCTGTTGCCTCGCACCCGGTGCCGGCAATCATCACCTTGTCGGCGGGAATGTGCTCTCGGGCCACCTCGAGCACGCGGATCTTTTCCTCTTCCGAGAGGTACACAAATTCCGAATTACTTCCCAGGATGAGGTATCCGGCCAAGGCGGTCCGGTTCCACTGCCCAAGATTGGCAACCAGGGCCTTGTACGACACCTCGCCCGTCTGCGTAAAGGGAGTGATGACCGGTGGGATGACTCCGCGAATCGGTCGCATCGCCTTACTCGGGGAAACGCTCATGCTAGGAAAGTCCTCAGGAACTCAGAGAATTACAATGCTGGCGCGAAATTACCACATCTGATACGCTTTAACAAGCTGGGCCTCGAAACGGGAACAGAACTGGGAGCCGTCAATTGGGCAATACCTCATCGGTACTGGAACACAGTCAAGGCATATGGGACGTTAGGGACGAGCGGAGGTGCCGCCCCAAGCTCTCGGTCGTGGTCCCGGTGTATAACGAGCGGGCCACCATCGAGGAGCTTCTGGATCGAGTTCAAGCCGTCGCCTTCGAAAAAGAGATCATTGTTGTGGACGATGGGTCCACCGATGGGACGCGGGAGTTCCTCCAAGACCTGGTCCAGTCCGCCGAGCATAAGCCGGCGCTGATGACGCTGCCTCGAACCGGGCATCAGATTCGTACGCATAACATCAGGGTCTTCTTCCACGACAAGAACCGCGGCAAGGGCGCAGCCCTCCGCCGGGGGTTTCACGAGGCACACGGGGAGTTCGTGCTAGTTCAAGATGCGGACCTCGAGTACGACCCTGACGAGTATCCCAAACTGTTGCAACCGCTGGAACGAGGTAGGGCGGATGTGGTGTATGGGTCGAGGTTCCTCGGAGGCCCTCATCGCGTTCTGTATTTCTGGCATTATGTGGGTAACAAGCTCGTAACGACGCTTTCGAATATGTTGACGAATGTGAACCTCTCCGACGTCTTGACGGGCTATAAGGTCTTCAAGAGGGAAGTGGTGCAGCGGATCGAGCTCAAGGAGGACCGATTCGGATTTGAGCCGGAAGTGACGGCCAAAGTGGTCCACGGAGGCTGGCGCCTGTATGAGGTTCCCATCTCGTACTGGGGCCGCACGTACGCCGAGGGGAAGAAGATCACCTGGAAGGACGGCCTCACGGGCATCTGGTGCATCTTGCGCTATAACCTGTTCCGCTAAATCTCCTCAACAATGTACCGGCCGGTAGATGCCCCCTCTATCCTGGCTCCCCATCGGTTCCTTCCTGATCTCCTTTCGGCAGCCTTGATCCGCTCCCTCTGACTCCCGTGCATAGAAGAAGGCTCGGCAGCTGTTTGGTGTCTCACCGCTTTACTCGGAGGGCTCAGGATGGAAATTCGCTTTGCGGGGGGGGCGTGCGCTGTAGAGGCTCCTGAGGGTTCGCGGATCCAGCCCGCGACAAGCAAGTACGCGATTCCGACGGAGCAGCCAAAGACGGGACCGGGATTCAAACACCTCTATGAGCTCGTTCACCCTGATGGAACCCTTCAGGTTATCCATGTGACCCACGACACACCCGAAGCGGCGTGGCATTTTTGCGATCAGCCCCAAGCGTGTGAGCGACCCTGATCGGATCACGGCTTCGCAGTTCAGGGTTCATGGCACGCAGGGCAAGTTCCTGTCAATCAGCTGTGGGCGATCGGCAAAGCCTCTCTGGACGCTTACTGGCTGCTCACAGTTGATTACTGGTAGCTTACCGATTGCTGCCAGCCGACAGCTGACCCCTGTTGCCTTGCGGGCGGCGATCCCTTACAATATGATGCAACAAAACGCTTCTCGTGAGGAAGCCGAAGGAGGAGATGCGAGATGGGTGAAACCCCACAGAAGTCGACAGAGGTCGTCTGTCCGTGCTGCGAGGCGCGGCTGATGATTGACCTGTCGCTGGGCGTAGTCCTCCATCACGAGCCACCGCCCAAGCTGAGTGCCGTCACTGATCTGAAGGAGGCGGCGGAGGCCCTCAAGGCACAAGCAGACCAGCGGGACGCGCGGTTCAAAGAGCGTATGCAGGCAGAGAAAGATAAGGGGAAGGTCCTCGATCGGAAGTTCCAAGAGTTGCTGAAAAAGGCCAAGGAGGAGCCTGCCACAGAACCCCCCCTGCGGGACATCGATCTGGACTGAGGCGTCCCCGAACCCGCCTACAAGGCACCGACCGCTTCAAGTGCCTTTCGCACCTCCTCCCGTGCCTCCCCAGCTAGCGGAGTCTGTGGAGGCAGCGGAGAACCTACTGGGAATCCCTGCAACTCAAGACCTGCTTTGATACACGCGGCGAGGGCGTACTTCGCGAACACCTCATTCACGCGCCAGAGTTCGCGCTGAAGCGTCATCGCCTCATCCCATTTTCTCGCCAGCGACAACTCGTACAGCCGAACACTATGGGACGGGATGAGGCAGGCAGGTCCTGCCATCCATCCAACGCCCCCCATCAGCATCACACAGAGCGGAATGTGACTCGAGGCGCTAAAAATCTTGATCCGGTCGCCCACGCAGTTCATGACCGAAAGAAGGCGGCCGGTGTTGTTCGAGACATCTTTGAGGTAGCGGATGTTTGGAACCTCGGCCAACCGTTCGATCGCCCGGAGGGTCAGATCTTCGCGCTGAAGATTCGGATTGGTATAGAGGACGACCGGGCAGGACACTGCCTGCGCCACCGCGGTAAAAAAGTCCACGACACCCGATTCCGGTATAGGAAAGTAGGCCTCCATGATGGCCACGATCCCGTCGGCGCCCATCGCTTCGAACTCCCGGGCTTGTCTGATGGCATCTGCCGTTGCCGTCGCCGCTACGGCCGGTACGACGGGGACACGGCCGGCGTTCGCCGCCAAGACGACTTCAACGATCTTGCGGCGCTGCGGCCAGCTCAGGTAGGGGAACTCCCCCGTGCTCCCCAAGGGGGTGAGACCATGCACGCCGGAGCGCACCAGGTGATCGACGAGGTGGCCCAACACCTCGGACGCGACGTTCCCCTCGGTGTCAACAGGGGAGACCAAGTATGGAAAGACCCCGTGAAAGATGCCTTCGGACATGGTTTCCCCCTTTTAATTGCGCAGCGCGAGGACGCGGGCCGTAAATTTCGGGTCCTCGTCGACCCGAAAGACCTCTCCACATTTGCTACACCGACCGACCCAAGAGTCCTCTGCTTCCTGCTGCAAGATGACCACGCCGCAGAACGCCTTGTGGGGAACCTTGTGCACGGTGATGGCGATGAGCGGATTCTCCATCTCGTTACCCCAGGGCGATGCGTGCGCGCAGCGCCTGGTAATACCCGGTCAGCGAGCGATCGGAGCCGATCAGCGTCAGGGAACGGAGGAGGAGCCTGTACACCTCGCCCCTCGAAATCTTGACCGTGGCGACCGGGTCGAGCAGATTCTTCGATTGCGCCACAAGGGCGAGCGTCTTGAGGCCGATGAGGAGAGGCCAGGCGCAGGCAAGCCGCATTCGCACCTCCTGCCTGGGAATGGCCAGCGTGTAGTTCCATCCCTCTCGGTAATGGGCAAGGGTGACCTCGAGCAGACTGTGGAGGAGGGGTCTGACGCGATCAATGGCCTGGCGATCAAGCAGGTCCGATGGTGCGAGCCCGAGGGTCTCCAGATCCTCCTGGGGCAGATAGCATCGTCCCAGGCGAAGGTCCTTGCTGAGGTCCCGAAGAATATTGGTCATTTGCAGGCCCTTCCCGAAGCGTACCCCCCGTTTTTTCATCTCGGCGACATCCCAGTCTTTGAGAGAGGGATGGTGGGCCATGTGCATCTCGGTCCAGAATTCGCCAACGCATCCCGCGACATAATAGGTATACGAGTCGAGATCGTCTCGCGTTTTCAACGCGACCAGCTGCCCTTCCTCTTCTCCTGGAAACATGGTGAGGTCCATCTGCATTCCTTGGGTGATGGTCAGGATGAGGTCTCGGATCCGTTCCCGGTCTGCGGGATCCAGCGCCCGATAGACCGCAAAACACTCCTCGAGTCGGGCCAACAGCTCGCGCTCTTCGGGGATCTTCTGGGGACCCGTCAGTGCCTCGGTGACCTCCCGGATACGGTTCGACTCGTTCTCCCGAACTTCGGACCGGAATAGTTCCAAGTACTCGAGGCGCTTCTCCCGGCTGATCAGGCGGGTGTCGGCGATGGTGTCCGCGGCCCGGGCGAATAGGTAGGCAAGACCCACCGGACGCCTCACGTCTCTTGGCAGGACATTCAGGCTTAGATAGAAAGTCCGGCTCACCCGCTTGAGGATGTCGCCGAAAAGATCCGAATTCCCCTTACCCATATTGTGTCAACCCGGGTATTTCCAATTTCGAAATTCTTTGGACCCTAGACTCTTAACTCTCCACCCTCAACCCTCAACTCTCGACTCTCCACCCTCAGCTCTCAACCCTCAACCCTGAGCCCTGAAAGGATACCGGGAAGGGGAGGTGTTGGGCAAGCCCTCTGCTGTTGCCTTCTCTGGTTTGCTTCCGTACAATACCACGAATCGGGTGAGCCGGTTCTTATCACGCAGGGGAGGAGGCCGTGCACGCAACAACTTCAAGCGCCGCTGGGGTAACCTGGGACCTGGGCGATCTCTTTGCTGCCCACGATGACCCCCGGATTGGTGAGACGCTTCAGTCCGTTCAGGAGCAGGCCGAGGCCTTCGCCCAGCGGTATCGCGGGACCATCCGCGTCCCCGGGGGACCAGCGGCTGCGCACCTTGTGGAGGCCCTCCGGGTTCTCGAGTCTATCGAGGATGCCATGAGCCGTGTGGCGACTTACGCCAATCTCCTGTATTCCTCGGATAGCCTCCGGCCAGAGTATCAGGATTTGCAGCAACGGGTCGAAGAACGGCTAACCGCCATCCGGAACGCTCTGGTCTTTTTTGACTTGGAGTGGCTCGAGGTGGAGGAGTCGGCCGCAACCGGGCTGATTGCTGACCCCTTGCTGGGCAATTACCGTCATTACCTCGCCCACGGACGACGCTACCGGCCTCACACGCTGAGCGAGGCCGAGGAGCGGATCATTAATGAAAAGGACAACACCGGTCGGCGGGCGTTCGGCCGCCTCTTTACCGAGCTCACCTCCTCCCTCACTTTCCCGATCGAGCGGGAAGGCACCGTGCAAGAGCTGACGATGCCCGAAGTGCTGTCCATGCTGTACCGCCCCGACCGCGGATTGCGTGCCCGGGCGATGGAGACCCTCTTCGACGTTCTGGGGCGAAACGAGCTCGTCCTCACCCTGACGTACAACACCTTGATCCAAGATCACCTCACGATGGATCGGCTGCGGCACTATCCAGACCCGATGGCCGCGCGCCATCTGTCGAACGAAATCGACCAGCAGGCGGTCGAGCAGATGATGGAGGTCACCGAGGCGAATTACAACATCGCCCAGGACTACTTTCGCCTCAAGGCCGGGCTGCTGCGGTTAGATCGCCTGGCGCTCTATGACCAGTACGCCCCGGTCGACGGGGAACTTCCCGCCTGTACGTTCGACGAAGCCCGGGTCACCATCCTGGAATCATTCGAAACTTTTTCACCGCGATTCAGGGAAATTGCCCACGACTTCTTCGCCCGGGGTTGGATCGATGCGGAAATTCGAAAGGGGAAACGGGGCGGGGCTTTTTGCGCTTCGCCTTCGCCTGCCGTGCATCCCTATATCCTCTGCAACTACACCGATACCCTTCGGGATGTGATGACGGTCGCACATGAGCTCGGTCACGGGCTGCATGGTGTCCTGGCCAGCAAGCAGACCCCGTTCAATTATGACCCCCCGCTGATTAGCTGTGAGACCGCCTCGGTCTTCGCGGAATTCCTCGTGTTTGACCAGATGCTGTCACGAAGCCGGGACCCACGGGTAAAGCTGGCTCTGCTGTGCGGCAAGATCGAGGACGCGTGCGCTACCGTCTTCCGGCAGAATGTCCTGACGCGGTTCGAGCAGGCCGTGTTTGCGGCCCGGGCCCGGGCGCGCCTGACGCCTGAGGTGCTGGCGGAGGCCTGGCTGGCGGCAAATGGGCGGTACTACGGTGATGCGGTCGAGATGGTCCCGGGGTACCGGCTCGGATGGTCGTACATCCCGCACTTCATTCACACCCGCTTTTACTGCTACAGCTATGTCTTTGGCCAGTTGCTGGTTATTGCTCTCTACCGGATGTACAAGGAGGAGGGATCGTCCTTCATTCCCAGGTATGTCGAGTTCCTCGAGGCGGGCGACTCGGACGGCCCCGAAGCCCTCTTGAAGCCACTCGGTGTAGATGTCCGCGACCGCAGCTTCTGGCAGAAGGGGTTCGACGAGATCAGGAGCCTGGTGGAGCAAGCCAGGGCTCTCGCCAGCGTATAGCGGAGAGTCGAGTCTCGACTCTCGACGCTGAACGGAGTTCAGCTGTGATGATGATTGATGCCCACGCCCACATGGCTGACCAGGCCTTTGCCGGCGATCTCGAAACAGTGCTTGAGGCAGCGGCCGAGGTAGGCGTGGGGGGGATCATGACGGTGAGTGAGAATCTGCAGGATGCGCAAAGAGTTCTGGGGCTTGCCGAAAAATTTCCCCTCCTCAAACCCTGCGCAGGACTGTATCCCGAGACCCTCGATGTGGAGCTGGCCGAGGCGATGGTGGCTTTTATCCGGGCCCACCGGGACCGGTTGGTGGGGATCGGTGAGGTAGGACTCGACCACTGGGTCGTCAAGGAAGCGACGGGATGGCAGATCCAGGAGCAGATGTTGGCCAAGTTTATTGCCCTGTCTCAAGAATGCGATTTGCCCCTCAACGTGCACTCTCGCTCTGCCGGGAGGCATACGATCCGGTTCTTGCGTGAGCACGGGGCACGCAAGGTGCTCATGCACGCATTTGATGGGAAAGCCTCGTCAGCTCTCGAAGGGATCGACGCAGGCTATTACTTTTCAATTCCCCCCTCGGTGATCCGGTCGCAGCAGAAACAGAAGCTGCTCCGCCACCTCCCACTCGACCGTCTCCTCCTTGAGAGCGACTCACCCGTCCTCGGTCCAGACCCGGCCGCGAGGAACGAGCCGAAGAATATCCTGGTTTCCTGTCAGGCCATCGCCTCGGCGAAGGGAATGTCGATCGAAGAGGTGGCTCGTGTCACGACCGAGAGTGCGACCCGGCTCTTCCCGAAGGCATTTGCGTCCTCCTCTTAGGGGCGGTTCTCCGGAGTGCCGACGTGCAGGAAGCTTTACTTGCATTTGTTGCTTTGTTCGTGGCGGTCGACATCCTGGGAGTTCTCCCCATCTATCTTGGCTTAACGATGGACGTGCCCTCTGCGGAACGGGCGCGGCTTCCCTGGCAGGCGACGCTGACGGCGACGGGGGTGGGGGTCGGTTTTTTGCTGGTGGGGGACCCGATATTTCAGGTCCTGGGGGTCACCGTAGGGGATTTTCAGGTGGCAGGGGGAATTCTGCTGCTGGTCCTATCCCTTCATGATCTGCTCAACCCGGGCAAGGTTCTGCGACAGCCTGTGCCTGGGGTCGGTGTGGTCCCCCTTGGGACGCCGCTGATCGTCGGACCGGCGGTCCTGACGACACTCCTTGTCCTGGTCCAGAGCCATGGCTACCCAGTCACCCTGGCGGCGTTCGCGCTGAATATGGGTCTTGCCTTTCTGGTCCTCCGGTATGCGGGAGTGGTGGAGCGGGTCATCGGTGAAGCGGGGTCCCGCGCGATCGGCAAGGTGGCGAGCCTCTTCCTCGCGGCGTTCGGGGTGAGCCTGGTGCGGCGAGGGTTAGCCGGGTTCTTTACCCAGTAACTGCGTGACCCGGATGCCCCTTGACACGACGGAGAAAGCTGTTACCGTATCGGGCGATCGCCTGCGACCGAGGCAACCTTAACTGCTTACCGACCCAAGGGGAGGACCTATGGCAATCGCGTTAGACAAGAGCATTGTTTCTCGGCTGAAAACAGGGCTGCAGGCCACCCCCGCAGTGAGCCAAGAGACCGTGGACGCGTTTGCGAAACTCTTGGACGAACTGCAGCAGCCTCAGGTGAGTGAGGCCGAGGCAGAAAAACAGCTTCTCATGTGGCTGAAATCGGTCCCGGAGCACGCCTCAGCCGTGCTGCAGTCGATAATTTTGGGGTCACTCTATCTGCGGATCGTCTCGGAAGACTCCTGGGTGTATAAGGTATTCAGCACCTTCCCGACGCCTGCCAAAAAATAACACGTGGTTCTCCCGTCACCTGAACGCATTGCCTTTGTGGAGACGCGGTCCCAGTGCGCCAGCGGGCCGACGGACGCAGCTGGACCTGTTTACACAAGCCAGGATGGCAGAAAGTGAATTGAGCTCTTGGGAGGGATGATGATGGGACAGCGGGGAAGTTGGGGAGTCTTTCCGGCGGGGGGCGCGCCGCCACCGACGGTGCTCGCGCTAGCGCGAGCGATGGAGGAACACGGCGGCCATGTCCTGGCGATCTACACCGAGCCTGTGGGCGAACGATGGCAACTGTTTAGCTTGTTGCCGCTTCAGCAGGTCGAGCCAACTCCGTATCAGCGCGATCTCTCCAAACCTCACGTCAAACGGCTGCACGAGGTGATGAAGAAGCTGGACCGCTTCGTCGATCCGATCGTCGTAGTTGCTCAGGCTCCGGGAAGCTACTGGACCCCGAACGGCCACCACCGCCTCGCCGCCCTGCGGAAGCTCAAGGCGAAATGGATTCCCGCCATCCTCATTCCGGAGCCGGAGGTTGCCTTTCAAATCTTGGCCCTCAATACCGAGAAGGCCCATAACCTGAGGGAGAAGTCTCTCGAGGTGATCCGGATGTATCGGGCCCTGCAGGTCCAGGAGGGGGACCGCTCGGAGGAGTCCTTCGCGTTTCAATTTGAGGAAGCCTACTATATTACCCTGGGCCTGCTCTACGAGCGGCATCCTCGCTTCGCCGGAGGGGCTTTTTCCCCCATCCTCCGCCGGGTGGACAGATTCCTCCGGCCCCCGCTTGCCAAGGCCTATCAAGAGCGACAGGATCGGGCAGAACAGGTCGAGGCGGCCGATGCGCTCTTGGGCGGCGTGGTTGTCCGGATCAAGAAGCGGGGAATCAACCATCCCTACATCAAGAACTTCGTCCTCGCCAGGTGCAATCCGTTGACGCGGGCTCGAAAGACTGTCCCTGGATTTCAGGAGGCTCTTGAGAAACTCCACCGGTCCTTAGAGCGATTTGATGTGGACAGAATCCGGATGGAAGAAATCGCCCGCGCGGCCGTGATGTCGGCGGGCTAACTTTTTTTCTCGGAATCGGGGGGCTTTTTGCTCAACCGCAATTCAATCATGGAGGGATTGACCCCTGCGAGTTTGAGCCCAGGAGGGAGCGTAATATCTTTGGCGGAAATGCTGTAACGTTGCGATCCGGCGTGGGCTTTTTCCAGATTAATGGCGACCTTGAGCTGGTTGGGATCCAGGAAGTTCAACATCTCTTGGGAACCCCGCACGCGGACGTAGACCTCCTGCACCTGCCTGCCGTCGATGGTCAGCTCTTTTGGAATATTGAGGTACACGACCGGGATCGAGATCCCCACCTCTGCATTCTGGTGGCCCACCAAAAGGAATAAGAGAAGGCTGACCCCGACCACCGAGGCAAGCTTCGGGCGCCAGTTTCGCGTGATGAGCTTCTTGACCGACCATCGCCGCTTTTCGGGCTTTTCTTTCGCCCTCAGCCGGTCGGTCAGCCACCCCAGCAGCCCGGCGGGCGTGTTCACGACCGTAATGGTGCCTTTCTCTACGACCGACACGTTCTTGCGTTCTTCGGAGACCGCCACCGCCAGGGCGTCTGAATGTTCGGTAATGCCCAGGGCTGCACGGTGCCTGGTGCCGTGGAAGTAAGCCAGGCGTTGGTTTTCGGAAAGGGGAAGCACGCAGCCCGCCCGATACGCCCGGCCCTGTCGGATGTACAGTGCCCCGTCATGGAGCGGCGCCGGGGAGGTAAAGAGCGTTTCCAGGAGCTCCGGCGAAATCTCGGCGTCGAGGACCGTGCCCGGAGTTTTCAGGAGGGGTTCAACGAAGTCCTGCCGCTCAAATACGAAAAGGGCACCGGTTCCCCGAGCGGCCATCGCAAAGGACGATTTGGCGATCGTAGCCAGGGTTTCCTCGTCGAGCCGCAACTGGCTCCCCCAGCGCAGGAGGCTTGTCAAAGGCACCCTGGGGTTGACCTGCTCTAACATATGGCGGATCTCGCCCTGAAAAATGACGATGACGAGGATCACCGCCGCGGCCCAGATACCTCCCAGGACCCATGACGTAAGAAACAGCCCGCCGACCTGCGCCACCAGATACCCGAGCCCAATAACGACGATTCCTGCCAAGATCCGCATCGCCCGTGTGCCGCGAAAGCGGATGTAGACTTGATACACGATGAAGCTCATGAGGGCGACGTCTATGGAATGGCGCAGCGGGAAATTCCAGAAGAAATCTCCGACCGGTCGAAGTATGTTTGCAAGGAGTTCCATGGTTTCTGTGCTCGCTTCTGCCCTTGAGAGCGCCGAGGATGCTCACTGCACAGAGAAATCTACACACATCATACGGGGCCTCGCCCACCCTGTCAACACATGGAGGTGCAATTTTTGAGCCGAATTCACATACTTGGCAGAGTCCAGCCGGTCGGGTCGTGGACGATTGATAAAAGTTGCGGGGCCAGGCGTGGGCCTTCAGCTCCTCGAGATCCTCCGGCTAGTGTCAGGCCCTACCCTTGCGTTGGGCGGCCCGCAAGACCTTCTTGCGCAGCCGGAAGGCGTGGGGTGTAGCCTCCACCAGCTCGTCCTCGCAGATGAACTCGATGGCCTGCTCGAGGCTGAGCCGCCGAGGCGGGGCGAGGTGCACCATCTCGTCGGCGGTGGACGAGCGCATGTTCGTGAGCTTCTTCTCCTTGGTAATGTTCACGTCCAGGTCGTTGGGCCGGGAGTGCTCCCCTACGATCATGCCCGCGTAGACTGGCTCGCCGGGGGCGATGAAGAAGGTGCCCCGGGCCTGGAGGTGGTCGATGGCGTATGCGGTGGCCCGCCCCGGCCGGTCTGCCACCAGGGCGCCGGTGAAGCGGTGGGCGATGTCCCCCTGCCAGGGCTCGTAGCCACCGAACAGATGGTGCATGATGCCACTCCCCCTTGTTTCCGTCATGAACTCGGTCCGAAAGCCGAGCAGGCCCCGGGAGGGCACCCGGAACTCGAGGCGCACCCGACCGCTGCCGTGGTTGATGATTTGGGTCATGTGTCCCTTGCGGGGGCCCACCTTCTGAGTTAGGGTGCCGATGAATTCCTCGGGACAATCGATTACCAACAGCTCCATGGGCTCGCAGAGGACGCCATCGATGCGGCGGGTTAGAACCTGTGGCTTGCCCACCGCCATCTCGTGCCCCTCCCGACGCATCATTTCAATAAGGATG